>CAVYXS010000211.1:0-6087 GCA_963772205.1 uncultured cyanobacterium | reverse complement strand
GCTCTACACTATCCTTGTGAAATTGCCATCTGGGCTAAGTATCTTTCTAGAGTGCAAACAAAAGTAATTGTATCAGAACACAATACACTTTCTCTAGAAGGGAAAAGCTTACCACAAGCAACAGCACGTCTGACGCCTTTAGCGGCGCGGTTGTTTTACCCGTGGGCAGATAAAATTGTAGCAGTTTCTCAAGGGGTGGCTGAAATCTAGCCCAAGTTACAAAAATACCTTTAGAACGGATTCAGGTAATTTACAACCCGATAATTACTCCGGAAATCTTGAAAAAGGCTAAAGAACCCGTAGAACATCCTTGGTTTGAAACTGGAGAATTACCCGTTATTTTGGGTGTAGGGCGATTGATGGAGCAAAAGGACTTTCCTACCCTAATCCGCGCTTTTGCAAAAGTGCTCAAGGTGAGGCCATCTCGACTAGTGATTTTGGGTAGTGGGAAAGAGCGATCGCGCTTGAATGCTCTAGTACATGAATTAGGTTTGCAAAATCATGTAGCAATGCTAGCTTTTCAGAATAACCCCTATGCTTACATGACTAAAGCTGCTGTTTTTGCTTTGTCTTCAGCATGGGAAGGTTTTGGTAATGTCCTTGTTGAAGCAATGGCACAAGGAACACCAGTAGTTTCTACAGATTGTAAACATGGCCCTAGAGAAATTTTAGATCATGGTAAACATGGCTTACTAGTTCCCGTTGGCGATAGTCAAGCTATGGCAGAGGCAATTTTGAATGTATTATCTGGTAAATTTCCATCAGTGACATCAGAATGGCTGGAGCAATTCACGTTGAAACCAACAGTTTCTCAATATATTAAATTACTAGATAACTAAGTTGCAGTATAATTCAGGTTTTAGCTCACATAGTTAATCACAGCTTGGGCTATAACTTCATTTCCATCCTTAGCCATTGGTTGAGATTGCTTTGGTGGTTGGAGGGGTTGAGACAGAAAATCCCAAGTACCTTGAAAGAATTCATCTGGCGTGAAAATTTGATGTTGGTTATAATTCTTCACACCTTCTATTAAAAAAGCCGCTTCCGCAAAATCATCACGGGTAATCGTCACTATAGGTACATCAAGTTTTGTGGCTTCCGCAAAAGTACCGTAACCAGGTTTAGAAACTACTTTTCCACAAAGCAGCATAAAATCGACTGGGCGGTATCTTTTGTCACTAATTTTTACTAAATTAGGTAAATCAGGTGCAGATTGATCAAAGACAATAAATTGATAATCGGCAAACTTTTCCAGGTTGTTGTAAGGAATCTGCTGCAAACCCAAACCGCCAAAAGTCAGTAAAATAGTTTTTTCTGTAGGTGCTTTTATACCCCAGTTAGTGCGTAAATCATCAGCCGGATAACGGGGAGTACCACCAGTTAAGCCGACATCTGTAATATTACTGAAAGCCTGCATCGGTTCATGGAAAGGGAGACGGAATAGGCGATCGCACTTTGAATAACCATCACTAATCCAATCAGCAATCTCCAGAAATTCCCCGCCCCAATCGCGGTAGATTAAATCCCAGCCAAAGTTACTTACCATCCAGCAGGGGATATTTGCCGCTTTCGCGATCGCAGACGCCAAAAAGGGAATATCTGCCAGTATGAGATTAACACGATTTTGACGAATAAAATTGACTTCCGAGGCTATCAAGGAATTCTGATTTTTCTTAATCTCTCGTAACTTTTCTAAAGTCGCCTGTTTATCCATAGTCAAGCTATCTGCTTGCACCACACCTAAATCAAAAGCACGGGAACGATGGATAAAATCACCTTCTATATAGCACTCTAGCAACCATCTTGGGGCAGTAGTCACCATAATTAGCAAGACGTCAGGACACAATTTTTGAATTGTCGCCGCCAGGGATGCTGTGCGCGTAGCATGACCGAATCCGTGGTTGGTGATAGCTATGTATAATATTGGACGTTGCATATGGAATTTTAGACTATGATTAATGCTAATTATTTATAGCGTTTCGCGACCTAGGCACTGATGTTGCCTTATATTTATCGATAAATATTATACTGCAAATGAATGGCAAGCGCTATATTAACGTAAGTTAATTACATTCGATGAATTTATCGAATGGTATCCCGAAAACCCGCAAAGAGGTTATGAACTTTATGATGGAGTAATTGTTGAAATGGCACCACCTGTAGGCGATCATGAAGAGATAGTTGGATTTTCTGCCACAAAAATTACTCTAGAATTTAGTCGCTTAAATCTTCCTTATTTCATTCCTAAAACCGCGTTTGTCAAGCCACTAGAGAATGATTCTGCTTACTCACCAGATGTGTTGTTATTAAATCGTACCAACTTAATAAATGAACCACGTGGGAAAAAAGTCTCTACTGTTAGTCAATCTGCATCGATTCCTTTGGTGATTGAGGTTGTCAGCACTAACTGGCGTGATGATTATCTCAAAAAATACGCTGATTATGTTGGGCGAAGCCCTTCTTGAAGGGTGGAAATGGGAATTCCTGAATATTGGATTGTAGACTATGCTGCATTGGGTGGTAGGGAATTTATTGGTAAGCCGAAACAACCAACTATCTTGATTTGTTCTTTAGAAGAAGGCGAGTATGTGGTTAACAAGTTTCGTGGTAATGACCAAATTATCTCGCCAATATTTCCCGAATTAAATCTGACTGCAAAACAGATTTTCCAAGCTGGAGAACAAAGTAATTTGTGAATTCAAATTAAGTCTATTTCGGGTTATTCAAGAATTGGAATGATTTGAACCAATCTCAATCTATAGACAAAATCTTTGCACCCCCTCAACCAATTGGTCAAGTTCCGATTCTAACGTCAAATAATGAACCGTGGCGCGGATACAATTAGGATGGGCAATTGTTCGGGTTAATATTCGTTGTGACTCCAAGAATTGCACCAACTTGAGGCTAGCTTGCGGCTGGTTGGTGAGTTGAAAAGAGATTAAACCGCTTTCTGGTGGGGAAGTTCGTAAACATTCGACGAACGGTAAAGCCGCCAACCGTCGCCAAAGGTACTCACTGTTGTGAAGAATTTGCTGATAACGTTCCTCTGGTGTTCCCCATTGCTGATGAACTGCGATCGCCTCTTTTAACCCCACATACAATGGATAAGCTGATGTTGCTACTTCATATCTTCGCCCATCAGGATGCCAAATCACAGGATTAGCCGCTACTACGCCACGAAAACCAATAAATGTAGGCTGCAAACTTTCTCTGGCTTCTGGGCGCACATACAACCCACCCACACCTTCCGGCCCACATAACCATTTATGACCCGTAAAAGCGTAGAAATCTACACCCAATTCAGTTAAATTTAAAGGCAATAAACCAACAGATTGAGCAGCATCTACCAACAGCAAAGAATTATTATTTCTGCATAATGCTACGATTTTGTCAAGAGGCAAAACTTGACCAGTATTCCACAGGACATGACTTAAAACCACAAGGCGAGTATTGGGGCGTAGGTGTTGAGAAATAACGGTTACAGGCTCGCTCTCATTTAAAGTCGCCATTAGGGGACAAGTAGTAACTTCCACAGCAAATCTCCGGGCGATTTCTTGTGTAATAGCAATCACGCTTGGGTGTTCGCAATCAGAAAGTAGCAGATGATCACCAGCACGCCAATCTATACCCCAAATCCCGATATTGCAACCAACCGTAACATTTTCCGTCAGAGTAATTGTATCATAGGGGACATGCAACTCAGAGGCGATCGCCACTCTAGTAGCTGTCTTCTGTTGATCAATCCAGCTAGCCACCTCAGTACTAAACGGACCAATATTCTGGATATGGGTTTGAGCTTGGCTAATCGCATCCAGCCCCCCTTGAGGCATTGGCCCTTGTCCGCCATAGTTAAAATAGATCTTATTTGCTAAAGCGGGAAATTGCACTCGATGCTGATGCAATCTGGCGTTTGTTGTAGAAATACTAGTCATACCGATTTGGGAATTGGGAATTTGGATTTGGGAATTTTGCCCACCGGGTAGGTTCGTAGTTAGGACTTTAGTCCTCTCTGCTAGTCTTTTTCAGTCCCAAGGTCTGACAGCAACATTTAGTGATCTAGGTTACGCCAACAAGTCCCTAATTCTTGGTAGCTTAAAGGAATGTTAATTAATGCTGAACTGTTACTACAATACCAACGCTGCAAGCGCCGACCTTATTTAGATACTCACGGTGACAAAAGCCAGCGAGATGTACCCAATGAATTACTGCTAAAACTGCAACAAGATAAAATCGCTTATCATCTGGGTGTTTTGGCAAAGTTGACTTATCATCAACCACATTATCCGCGCTTCAATTGGCAAGCTGGGCACCTTGCCACTTTAGAATTGATGCAGCATGGGGTTGAGTACATTCATCAAGGAGTCCTATTAGTAAATTACAACGAGTGGGCAGAAACCGAAAGTCACAACATTTCGCCATACCTACCAAATGAAGAGTATACCCTCTTCAGCCGTCCAGATTTACTCGTTAAACGGCCAGGAAAGTCCTGCTTTGGAGATTGGATATACGTACCAGCAAGTTTAGAACTGGGTAAACGTCCCAAGCAAGAATATCAAGTAGTAGCCGCGTTTCACGCCCAAGTTTTGGCAATTGTACAGCAAGTTGCACCCGAAACAGCTTGGCTACTATTGCGTACCAAAGATACAGCTTATTCAGTGGATTTACAGAAATGGACGCTACAGATGCAGCGCCTGCTTTGGGAGTTAATTCAAGATTTAGAGTTATCCCAGGCGCCAGAGGTATTTATTGCTCGTCAAAAATGCAATCTTTGTCATTGGTATAGTCAATGTTATGCGATCGCCCAATCTCAAAAACACCTTTCACTGTTACCAGGCGTCACACCCGTTCGCTATACTCAGTTACAAGCACTTGCCATCACCTCACTAGAATCTCTCGCTAATACCAATCCTAATGTCTTAGAAAATTTACCTGGTTTCGATATTCAAGTAGCACCCAAGCTGATAGTACAAGCTCAATCTGTCCTCGAAAATCGTCCGTTGATTTTACCCAATCCACCGCCAACAGCAGAAATTATATTTACAGCATCGACAGAAATTTACTTTGATATCGAAGCCCAACCAGATTTAAATTTAAATTATCTTTTAGGGGTTTTAGTTGTTGACAGAGAAAGCAATACCGAACAATTTTATTCTTTTTTGGCAGAAAATGCCGCAGACGAAAAGTTAATTTGGCAGCAATTTCTCGATTTAGTTTGGCAATATCCCGAAGCCCCAATTTATCATTTTTGTGTCTACGAATTTGATACAGTCAAACGACTAGCAAAGCTTTATGACACACCATATTCCTCGGTGCGCCCTGTATTAAATCGCTTTGTCGATATATATGAAGAATTAATTCAAAGCGTCGCCTTACCAGTAGAAAGCTACGCCCTGAAAGCCATTGCCCGTTGGTTAGGATTTGAGTGGCACAATCCCGAAGCCAGTGGAGCTAAGTGTATATACTGGTATGACAAGTGGTTAGAAACAGGCGATCGCACCTTATTGGCAATAATTCAACAATACAACGAAGATGACTGCCGTGCCACCCGCAATGTCAAAGATTGGCTAGTCAACTTTTTTCAAGATGAATACGATATAGGGACTGACAATTAAAAAAAACCTCCAGTAGGGTGCCGCAAAGAACCAGGGCGAATGGGGTTTGCCCAATGCCCAATGACGCCACTTGCTTTCCGACGCAAGGCGACAGGAACGCAGTGGCTCCCCCATGCCCCAATAAATTTCATACTGATCGCTATCTATGCAGCATCTTAAAAAACTCTTAACCAAGTCAAGAATTATTTACCTGATTCTCCCAATTATCATTATTAGCCTCTGGTTCAGCAACTTAGCATCAGCGGCTATGACTGTCACTAACATCAAGTTTATCGGTCAAGCTACCTTACCCACAGGATTAATTTTTCAAAAAACTCAAGTAGGTGGGTTATCTGGAATTACCTACGACCAAACGAAAGACCTTTATTATGCCATATCCGATGACCGCAGTGAAAAAGCACCCGCCCGTTTTTACACCCTAAAAATTGACCTCAGCAAAGGTTCATTAAAAAAAAATGGCAGCAATACATTATTA
>CAVYXS010000210.1:0-15817 GCA_963772205.1 uncultured cyanobacterium | reverse complement strand
AGCCGAAGACCGCATCGCCAACGTCAAAGAACTGTACAACGCTGTATTACAATTCCAAGTAAGAGAACGAAGATGTCTCCTTACAAGCGTTCCTCCAAAGTGCAGCCTTGAGTTCCGATTTAGATAACTTGAAAGAAGGGCAAACAGCAGTATCTTTGATGACCTTACACGCTTCCAAAGGTTCGTGAATTCCCCGTAGTTTATTTGGTAGGTTTAGAACAGGGACTATTTCCCGGCTACCGTTCTCTACAAGACCCCGCATCCTTAGAAGAAGAACGCCGCCTGTGTTACGTGGGAATTACTCGCGCCAAAGAGCGGTTATTTATATCACACGCCAGAGAACGCCGTTTATATGGTTCGCGGGAACCAGCCATGCGATCGCAATTTCTCGACGAATTACCAGAAGAATTATTAACTACTGGACGTAAGAGTCGGCAAAGTTATACCAAAATTGCATCCGCAAATAGTGGTCAGCAAAATTGGCAAGTTGGGGATAGAGTATTACATAAAACTTTTGGACTTGGTGAAATTACTCACGTATTTGGCGAAGGGAATAAGATATCTGTGGCGGTTAAATTTCTTAGTTTGGGACAAAAAATTGTTGACCCCAGGGTAGCGCAGTTGCAAAAAGTGGAGTGAGGAATTTTCATTCAAATATATTGCTGGAGTATATAGGCGATCGCAGCACAAAACTCTTCGTATTGTCCTTTGGCGTTGGGTTGACAAAAAGCTTGAAACAGCTTTTGTCTCTCATCGTCTGTGAGTTCCTCAAAACCTTCTAAGATAGCTGCTATTGCTTGACTACGCATTTTCTTGAGCTTATCAATATTCAGACCAAGCTGCTCAATTGTTGTATTAGCAGCAGATTTCCTATCTTTAACTTCTGTTGATAGAATCTGTCCATCTTCTGTATATCTAAAATACTGACCACAGTTAATATCTAAGGGAGAAACCATGAGATGCTCATCATACCATTTATCTTTTTTCTTCCCACAATGTAGAGGTTCATTGCGTACTGTATTTTTTTGGCATGATGTCAGTAAATTAGTGTAATTTAGTGCTAATTGAGGATAAGTTGTTCTTGGCTTTAAATGTTCAATATGGCTATTCTCATCATTAATCTGTCTTCCACAGTAGCAACAGATAAAACCTTGCTCTTGTAACAAAGAATTATGCACGTCAGTTTTTTGTGGTTTTCTTAAATCGTCCCAGCTTGGTTTCCAGTCGTCATTTACTAGTTTTTTCCAAGCAGTAAAGCTTTCTGGCTCCTCACTTTTTCTGATATATTTCACCGCTTCAAAATCTCTTTGCGTCGAATAGATAAACGTGCTTTTACTAATTCCGGCTCATCTTCTCCGATGATTTGAGCAATCTGTTGAGATAATTGTTTCGCACCATCCAGATTTTCTTCACCAATCAGCCTAAACAAATCATGTAGAAGTTCTTTAATATCTTGTGGACGTGCTGACACCCCCATAAGGTCTTCTAAAATTTGATTACTATCTCTCCCAAAGGAACTTTCTGGACGTTTAGCGATAACACCTTCATCTGTTTTTTCTAAAATATAAATTCCTTCAGGTTTAACATGACTAATTACTTGGGGAGAGTGGGTAGTAACAATGAACTGACAATTAGGAAATGTTCTTGTCAATGCTGAAATAATTTCTCTTTGCCATTTTGGATGTAAATGTAGTTCAATTTCATCAATGAGGACAACACCACTACCTTGAAGCGGTTCCGGTAAACCGGGGTTAGCAATTGCTAAACGTCTGGCTAAATCTCCTACCATTGCTAGTAAGCATTTTTCTCCATCAGATAACTGATTAATTGTCAACTCTTCACCCTGTTTTTCTACACTCATTCGCAAAGGTGAACGCTGCACCCGTAAGTTGTAAAAATCAGGTATCAATGAATAAACAGCTTGTCTGACTGCTTCTAGCTGATTGTTTCTATAAGTAGTATCATCCCGCCTTTTTTCATTTTCTAAATCTTCTAATGTTCTAAACCATTGAAAGAAGGTACTAAAGCTAATTTGCACACCATTTAATGCTTGTTCATAAGCATCTGTCTGCTCAAATGAATAATCTTTGGGAATCTCCAGATAAATGTCAATTACTGCACGATTTACTCGATAATAAACTGCCAGAGGCAAGTTAATTTCAGAATTTTCTAGCCCCTGTATATCAATATATTCAACAACTTTTAGTAATTCTTCTAGATAGCTATCTCTATGTTTATGGTTTCCTTTACGAGCATTTTTAAGCAGCCAAGTTACTGATAAAGATTCTAGTAAAATTGTAATTTCGTTGGATGTTTCGTCACAGTAGTTTTTAATATCTTGTTCGTTGAAATCACGTATTTTACTGTCCTGCTCTGTAAATAATCTTGATTGGCTTCTATCACCATATAGATTGACGTGACCGTAGATATCACCTTGAATATTGATATTACTTCCCAGAATATTTATGGACTTGTTTGCTGGCGCAGAAATATCCTCATTTGGTACAATCCTACCGATAAGCTGTGACAAAAGAATAGCGAGACAATCTAGAATACTTGATTTTCCGACGCCATTAATCCCAATAAGTACAGTTGGAGTCGTTTCATCGAATTCCAGGGTCAAATCGCCGATTCCTCGGAACGCTTGCATTTTTAGGCGCTTGACTTTCATATTGATTGACAATACCCAGCATATAGCTTTTAAATTATTTTACAGCAGCAAGGCATTAATTTCAGCAAAATCAGGGCGAGAAAGTGAGTGTTCCCTAGCTCGGACAGGAAAAGAGAAAATGTTTGCTGTGATTAAAAACGTAGCCTAATGCTAATTATTGGCTAATATTTCCACTTCTTCAAAGTGTTCAACAGTGGGAAATGGTTCATAAAAATGGTGAAGCAATTTTTTCCACTCTTGATACTCAGCAGAACCTCTAAATCCCACGGTATGAGATTCTAAACTTTCCCATCGGACGAGTAATAAATATTTACCTTTGACTTCTAGACATCTATGTAGTTCATGGGATAAATATCCGTTCATGGACGCAATAATACTAGAAGCTTGTTGGAAAGCCGATTCAAAATCCAACTCCATCCCTGGTTTGACAGGAAGCATCACGGCTTCAAGAATCATATATTATATAATGTAAGATTGATTAGCAACAATGTAATCCACTAAATTAATCAGATAAATTGTACATTACATTTCATTAACGCACATTACAGGATAAGCGATCGCCTATTTCACGGGAGCGCGAACTGACAAGTCAGCATTTTGCATGAAGAATCCCCAACATAAAAGCGATCGCCCTATTCAGCATTTAAGCTTTTGAGAATTTTCTTGGCTAACAATTCCTTGATCTCTGTATGTCGTGGTAAAGCTTCAATAACTCCAGTTTCAGGGTTAATCCACAGAGAATGAGAAGCACCTTCTCGCTTAAGGTAGCAACCTGCTTCCCGCAACTTTTTTTCTAATTCTTTACGTTTCATGGAATTGAAATGGTCTCTTCGATAGCTTCCTCTGTTAGTCCCCTGCGGACATCTGTTAGACGATCTTCAAGAATCATTTTAATAGCAAGTTTCAAGTTTTCTTTTGCTTCCTCAATGGTTTCACCTTGATCATTAGCACCAGAAATTTCTGGACAAATCGCCCAGTATCCTCCTTCCGTTGCTCTCTCAATGATGGCTGTTAACTCTGCTTTCATACCAATTTCCTTAGAAGTCCACTATATTTTAAACGATGATTCGTTACAAGATCAGAGATCGCCCTTTAAACTCCATCCCACTCAAGCCAACCTAAAAGCGATCGCCTTTCAATAGGATAATTTTTCACTTATCAAAAATATGTCCTGAGTAAATAGGTAATTGCACCACAAAAAGGAGTGTATCGTCCTTTAGTATCAAGTTTTTCATAACCTTGAGCAAGTAACTGTATTTCTGCATCAGTTAAACCATCAGTAGCTTCTATAGCCGCATCAATTGCGACTTTTCGCATATTTTTTAGTTTATCAATATTGAGTGCTAGTTTAGCGATTGTAGTTTTCGCGGCTACTTGTTTATCTAAATCATCTGTTGGTAAGATTTCTCCATAGCCAGAGTATCTAAAAAATTCAGCACAATTTACATTTAAGGGCGAAACTATTAATTCCTCGTCGTACCAGTTATTTTTTTTGTGTCCACAATGTACTGGTACGCGGGGTCTTTTTTCATCTTCTCCTTGACATGATATTAATAAATTATTGTAGGCGTAAGTTAAGTTTTTATACAAACTTTTCGGTTGAAAATGTTCAATATGACATTCCTTTCGGGCGATGGAATTACCACAATAGCAACAGATGTAACCTTGCTCTTTTAATAATGCTTGGAATACATCATTTTTTACATCTCGATCAAAGAATTTCCAATTAGGTATGTTATTACCAAGCTGTTGATTCCATTCAGTCAAACTACTCGGTTCTTCACCCTTGTGGATATATTTCATTTGTTGAGAATTTCCTTACGTCTAATAAGTACATCTGCGCGCACAAATTCTGGTTCATCTTCGCCAATTTCGCTGGCTAAATCTTGGCGTAATTGTCTGGCACCTTCGAGATTTCCCTGATCAATAAATTTAAATATTTGGCGGAGATAATCTTTAATTTCTTGAGGTCTTTCTGGAACCCCCATTAAGTCTTCTAAAATCCGATTACTATCTCTACCAAAGGAACTGACTGGACTATGAACAACAACACCTTTATCTTGTGTTTCTAAGATATAAATTCCTTCAGGTTTGATATGACTAATTACCTGGGGTGAATGGGTAGTAATAATAAATTGACAATTGGGAAATGTTCTAGTTAAGGCGGGAATAATTTCTCTTTGCCATTTTGGGTGTAGATGTAGTTCAATTTCATCAATTAAAACCACACCATTACCTTGTAGTGGTGCTTGTAACCCTGGGTTCGCAATTGCTAAACGTCTGGCTAAATCTCCCACCATTGCTAGTAAGCATTTTTCGCCATCAGATAACTGATTAATAATTAGTTCACTACCTTTTTTGATAACAGTCATTCGCAAGGGAGAACGCCGCACCCGTAAGTTATAAAAACCGGGAATTACTGAATAAATTGCTTGTCTAACTGCTTCTAATTGGGGATTGAGATAGTTGGGATTATCGCGTCGTTCTTCATTTTCCAAATCTTCTAATGTTCTAAACCATTGAAAGAAGTTATTAAAGTTAATTTGCACCCCATTTAAAGCTTGCTCATAGGCTGTGACTGGCTCAAAAGTAGCCTTTTTGCGAACTTTGAGAGGAATATCAATCACAGCGCGATTGACTGCATAATAAACTACGACAGTCAGATTAAATAAAGGATTAGTTCGCAACTGATTGTGGATTTGCTCAACCAGTTCTCGTAATTCGTTCAATTTGCTGCTGCTATCTTTGGTACGTCTCTTTTGTACCTTAGTTAAAGACCATGTTACTTCACCTGAATCTACGGCGATCGCAATTTCATTGTGTGTCTCACTACAGCCAGTATTTATGTCTTCTTCCCTAAATAAACGTCCAGAAGCAGTGGGATGTTGAATTGAACTTGTAAACCGGGATAGAAGAATCGCCAGACAGTCAAGAATACTTGATTTTCCTACCCCGTTAACACCAATTAAAACTGTTGGTTCTGTAGCATCGAACTCTAAAGTCAAATCGCCGATACCACGGAAAGCAGTCATAATTAGGCGCTTGACTTTCATAGTATTTATGCTGATTTTAACTTAATCACACCTTGGTCAAAAACGCGGTTATCAGTACCGATACCACTGATTTCTATTCTATCTGCATATACTTGATAACCAGCAAAGCTTAAGTTACTAGTAGAATATTCTGTCCAGTCATGTTTACCTACAGGACGATTACCAGCACCAGCACCAGAAATTAAATAAGTGGTGCCGTTAATCGCACGGGTGCGCTCATAATGGTGTTCGTGACCATTGATGTAGAGTTTAACATTATATTTTTGAAAAATGGGAGTAAAAGTTTTAATAAAATCTGGATTACTTCCATACTGACCAGATGCATAAATCGGATGATGACCAAAGACAATTTTCCAAGTTGCTTGACTGCGACTTAGTTCTTTGTCTAGCCAAGATAGCTGATTTTTCCAATCAGCATTACCGTTAGTATCTAAGGCAAAAAATTGCACTGAACCACGACTAAAAGTATAGTAACGTCCCTGCATATTAAAGTTAGGATATTTAACTTGGGGGTCGCCGTTAGCAGTACGAATATCATGATTACCCAGACAAGCTTGAAACTTAACCCCTGCTTTAAGCAAATCAGCATAGGGACGCTCAAAAACATCTTTGATTTTGGTAATTTCGCCGTTATTGTAGATATTATCGCCAGCTAAGATTACTAAATCATAAGGATTTTGCTGGCGATAATTAGTCATTGCTTTCGCGACATCATACTGACCCTTGGCGCCAGTCCCTGTATCAGCTACGGATACGAAACGTAATAGTAAGTCTTTTTTGGCAACGGCGATCGCATCTGGTTTTTCTAAGCTATTATTACCAGTTGGGGGAGCCTGACCACTGAAACTTTTTTCACCACAGGCAGTGGCGATCGCACTCAGAGTCCCTAAAATTAGAAATTGGCGGCGTTTAAGGTTCATAGCTGACTAAATTTAAAATACAAGTGATACATTAAGGCTGTGTGGAACGGCACTTGTAAAAATTTATCGCATTTAAGATTGATTCGCTGCTTTCTAGGAAACTTTCATGTCACAAGACAACCCCAATTCAGAACCACCGTCTCAAACAGAACCAGAAGCGAGTCAGTCGCCACCTACACGCAGGCGGCGTATTCCGCCTGAACAGCCACCCTTAAGGACATTCCAGCCCTTTTGGAAGGCGCAAACTATAAAAGTATTGCGTGGGACAATTGGTTTGTTACAAGGCGCAGTGGTGAAACTGGAGACACCACCCCCAGCAGAAACTCAAGAAACCCCAAATTTCTGGAGTGGACTGTTAGGAAAAATCCGCTCTTTGTTACCTGCAAATTTGTCTGCTAAATTGTCAAATACAGCTTTGACAGGGATTATTTCTGGAATTACCGTTATTTTAGTTTTTGTAAGTACAAATGTTTTTAGTAGTAAATCTACTGAAATAACAACACTTCCCCCAGTTGCAGAAGTTCCCGCACCAACGCCAACGCCAACCATAACTACATCGCCAGAAACAGCAGTACCAGAACCCCAACCAGCAGAGGCAATCGCGCCACCACCAGTATCAGAACCCCAACCAGCAGAGGCAATCGCGCCACCACCGCCTGTTGTGGAAACTCCCCCACCAGAACCGACGCCAACAGCAGCGGTGGAATTGACGCCAGAACAAATATTGATTGCGGGAATTGAAAATCAAGTAGCCGAAATTAGCGATCGCTTTGCCTCTGGACTGATAAAATCTATCCAAGCTAATTTTCGTACTAGTAATTTGACAGTAAAAATTAGTGATGATTGGCATACGCTGGAAAAATCTCAACAGGCTCAACTGTTAGCTGAAATATTACAACGCTCTCAACAACTCGACTTCAGCCATTTAGAAATTATCGACTCTCAAGATAGGCTGATAGCGCGTAACCCGGTTGTTGGTAGTGAGATGATTATTTTTCAAAGCCAGATAAGTTCCATCAAAAAACCCGATTCCTTGTAGAAACCGGGTGTTTTAGTGAAATTCGTAGTCAGCACTTTAGTGCTGTAAATCCTTCAGGACTAAAGTCCTGACTACTAAGTAGAAACCGGGTGTTTTAGTGAAATTCGTAGTCAGCGCTTTAGTGCTGTAAATCCTTCAGGACTAAAGTCCTGACTACTAAGTAGAGTCCTATGCTACGGGAGTGACAGGAGTTTTGCTTTCCAAGGTAGCTAGTCGTTCAGCCAGTAATTTTTCTAGGGTAACTAGTGCCTTGGTGAAACCATCGATACCTTCAGATAGTTTATCTGTAGCCATGCGATCAGTAGCGTGGAGCTTGTCATAAGCAGCTTTGTCTACAGTTATCTTTTCAATTTTTAAGCCTGTAACTTTTGCGGGGTCAAGTTTGCGTGGTAGTTCTCCGATAGTGGCTTGTAATTCAGCCAACAGCGCTGGGGAAATGGTCAGCAAATCACTACCAGCCAATTCAGTAATTTCCCCAAGGTTACGGAAACTGGCTCCCATAACTTCGGTTTTATAGCCAAATTTTTTGTAGTAATTGTAGATTGTAGTGACAGACAATACACCGGGGTCTTCTGCAGCAGGATAGCTATCCCGTCCGGTATCTTTCTTGTACCAATCCAGAATCCGCCCAACGAAGGGAGAAATCAGGGTAACACCAGCTTCTGCACAGGCGATCGCTTGGTGCAATCCAAACAGTAGTGTAAGGTTACAATGAATACCTTCTTTTTCCAGAATTTCTGCGGCGCGAATACCTTCCCAAGTAGCCGCGATTTTAATCAGTACCCGTTCAGGGCCAATTCCCGCAGCTTTGTATTGAGCAATCAATTCTCTCGCCTTGGTAACGGTAGCTTCGGTATTATAAGATAGGCGTGCATCAACTTCCGTAGACACCCGACCAGGGATAATTTGCAAAATCTTTAATCCAAAAGACACAGCCAGACGGTCAAAAGCTAGGGAAACGACTTGTGCTGGGGTTGCGCCTGTTCCCGCATCTTTCTTCGCCTGGAGTAAAGTTTGATCGACAATTTCCTGATATTCTGGCATCTGTGCTGCAGCGGTAATCAAGGAAGGATTGGTTGTCGCGTCTTGGGGTTTAAATTGTTCAATCGCCTGGATATCTCCCGTATCAGCGACCACAACTGTAATTTCTCGCAACTGTTCTAGTAAATTCTTCGACATAGCATACCTCTTTAATTTTGTTTGCTCAGGACTTACACCATTTGGTTTTAAAGCATCTCATGCTTGAATTAGTCGTAATGGCTGATTGGTAATTGGTAATTCATCCATTTTGTGCTTAATTACTGATTACCAACTACACCTTAAGAATTTCGCAAACAGTCCTGGTTTTACCCTCCAGCCCTATTCTAGGCACGTCAGTCGGAGATTAGTTGTGTGATTTCATGCAGTTTTGTTAAATCATTTTGCTATTTTGCGGCCAATACCAATCACGAAATAGGGACGGTTTGTAGTGAGGACTAAAGTCCTGACTACAAAGCCAAACCAGGTATTTGTGGTAAATCCGTAACTAATGACCAATAACTCTTACAGTTTTTCTTTCTGCGCCATCGACAACATCAAGTCAATTACGCGATTTGAGTAACCCCACTCGTTGTCATACCAAGCAACCACCTTAAAGAAGTTGGCGTTCAGTTCAATACCAGCACCCGCGTCAAAGATACTGGAGTGGGTATCACCCTGAAAATCCGTCGAAACTACTTCTTGGTCAGTGTAACCCAAAATCCCTTTTAGCTCACCTTCAGCAGCAGCCTTCATCGCCGCACAAATTTCTTTGTAACTCGTGGCTTTAGCTGTCTTAAAGGTTAAATCCACCACAGAGACATCGGGAGTGGGAACCCGGAAAGCCATCCCAGTTAACTTACCCTTCAACTCTGGTAACACCAGTGCCACAGCTTTAGCAGCGCCTGTAGAAGAGGGAATGATATTTTGAGCTGCACCCCGCCCACCGCGCCAATCCTTCTTGGAAGGTCCGTCTACCGTTGGTTGGGTAGCAGTCATGGCGTGAACTGTCGTCATCAACCCTTCAGTCAAACCAAAGTTGTCATTAATCACCTTGGCGATGGGCGCCAAACAGTTTGTGGTACAGCTAGCATTGGAAACGATCGCATCTTTGCTGGGGTCAAATAAGTGATGATTTACACCCATCAGCAGAGTAGGAATTTTCTCTGGCTCTTTGGTAGGAGCAGAAATCACAACCCGCTTTGCACCAGCCTTCAGGTGATTTGCCGCCCCTTGATAATCGGTAAATAGTCCCGTAGATTCCACAACATAATCTACACCCAATTTCCCCCAAGGTAACTCCGCCGGATTGCGAATCGACACACAAGGGATAAAATGCCCATCAATGACAATCCCATCTTCCTTAGCTTCCACCTTACCCGGAAACTTACCGTGGGTTGAGTCGTATTTGAAGAGATAAGCCAGGTTATCTGGCGGTACTAGATCATTAATCCCCACAAACTCAACATCGGGGTTATTAATCCCAGCGCGGAGTACAAGCCGCCCAATCCGACCAAATCCATTGATCCCAACTTTCAACTTTGTCAAAATTAAACCTCCTGTTTTCGTCACCTCAACCATTGGGTATTACCCTTGAACGCTGCATACAGCTACTACTATGTCAAGATGATTTGTTTGTAGTAAGGACTTTAGTCCTCCTATTCTTGAGGACTAAAGTCCTCACTACGAATGCTTCAAACTTTGCTTGACGAGTACGAGGATAATTTTCTCTGACCAAAGATGATCGTGACAGTTGCTAGTGAGCGAAAGGTCATTTAATTGGCTTCTTTTAAGGATTGTCGTCGGATGGGGAGGTGAGGAGGTGGAGAGATGGGGAGATGGGGAGATGAGGGAGATGAGGAAGTAATTTTCCTATGCCCCATGCCCCATGACGCCACAAAATTCCGACGCAAGGCGACAGGAACGCAGTGGCTCCCCCATGCCCCATGCCCCATGCCTCATGCCCCATGCCCTAATACGGCCACTTCCAATCGCGAATTTCTGGTAGATCCTCGCCGTGTTTGGCTATGTAGTGCTTGTGTTCAATCAACTTATCTTCCAATTGCTGCTTGACATAAGCGGCTTTATATCCTAGTTTGGGCACGCGCTCGATTACGTCCATGACTAAATGGAAGCGATCGAGATCGTTGAGGACAACCATATCAAAGGGGGTGGTGGTGCTTCCCTCTTCTTTGTAACCGCGCACATGCAGGTTTTGATGGTTGGTATGGCGATAGGTGAGACGATGAATTAACCAAGGATAGCCATGAAAAGCAAAGATAACTGGTTTGTCGGTGGTGAAAATGGTGTCAAAATCTTTGCTGGTTAAACCGTGGGGATGTTCGCTTTGTGGCTGTAATGTCATTAAATCCACCACATTCACCACCCGCACCTTTAACTCTGGGAAGTGTTGGCGGAGAATGTCTACAGCCGCTAAGGTTTCTAAGGTGGGTACATCTCCAGCACATCCTAAAACTACATCGGGTTCACCACCTTGGTCATTACTAGCCCATTCCCAAATACCGATACCTTTGGTGCAATGCTTGATGGCGGCGTTAATGTCAAGATATTGTAGTGCCGGTTGTTTACCAGCCACAATCACGTTGACATAGTTGCGGCTGCGTAAACAATGGTCAGTTACAGACAGCAGCGTGTTCGCATCGGGGGGGAGATACACCCGAATAATTTCTGATTTTTTGTTGACTACATGGTCAATAAAACCAGGATCTTGGTGAGAAAAGCCATTGTGGTCTTGTCGCCAAACGTGAGAGGTAAGTAAGTAGTTGAGGGAAGCAATGGGACGACGCCAAGAAATGTGACGGGTAGTTTTTAACCACTTGGCGTGCTGATTGAACATCGAATCAATGATATGGATGAACGCCTCATAGCAAGAGAAGAAGCCGTGACGACCTGTGAGCAGGTATCCTTCTAGCCATCCTTGACAAGTAGTTTCACTGAGAATCTCCATTACCCGACCATCGGGTGAAAGGTGATCGTCTTCGGGGATGTGTTCGGCTACCCAGGCGCGGTCTGTAACTTCAAATACTGGGTCTAGGCGATTTGAGGCGGTTTCGTCAGGACCGACGATGCGGAAGTTGCGGCTTTCCTCGTTGAGTTTCATCACATCCCGCAGGAATTTGCCTGTAACTTTAGTGGCTTCAGCATTCACCGTACCGGGATGGGCAACTTCCACGGCGTAGTTCTGAAAATCGGGCATTTTCAGGTTGCGGAGCAAGATACCACCGTTGGCGTGGGGATTATCTCCCATGCGGCGCTCGCCTTTGGGTGCTAATTCAGCTAATTCGGGAATTAGCTTGCCGTTAGCGTCGAAAAGTTCCTCTGGTTTGTAACTCTTGAGCCAGTCTTCCAGTAGTTTCAGGTGTTCTGGATTACCGACAACATTGCTAAAGGGGACTTGGTGCGATCGCCAATAATCTTCCGTTTTCTTCCCGTCTACTTCCTTTGGCCCTGTCCAACCTTTGGGGGTTCTCAAAATAATCATCGGCCATTGGGGACGCTCAGTAAAGCCATGTACACGGGCTTCTCTTTGAATGGCTTGAATTTCGGCGATTGCTATATCTAAAGTTGCTGCCATCTCCTGATGTACGATCGCCGGATCTGCACCTTCGACAAAATATGGTTTGTAACCATAGCCAATAAATAGGTTTTCTAACTCCTCATGACTTATTCGTGCCAGCACCGTCGGGTTAGCAATTTTATACCCATTGAGATGGAGAATCGGCAGCACCGCACCATCATGCACAGGGTTGAGAAACTTGTTAGAATGCCAACTTGTGGCGAGTGGTCCAGTTTCCGCTTCGCCGTCACCAACAACAGCGGCGACGATTAAATCAGGGTTGTCAAAAACAGCACCATAAGCATGAACAAGAGCGTAACCGAGTTCCCCCCCTTCATGGATAGAACCGGGGGTTTCTGGTGCAACGTGGCTAGGAATACCACCAGGGAACGAGAATTGTTTGAAGAGTTTTTGGATACCTTCGATATCTTGGGAGATATTCGGGTAATATTCGCTATATGTCCCTTCAAGGTAGGTATTCGCAACTAGTCCAGGGCCTCCATGACCAGGTCCGGCAATGTAAATTGTATTCAGATCATACTTTTTAATGACTCGATTCAGGTGAGCATAAATCAAATTCAGCCCTGGTGTAGTTCCCCAATGTCCCAGAAGTCTGGGTTTGACGTGTTCTTGTTTCAGGGGTTCTCTTAGCAGTGGATTATCGAGGAGATATATTTGTCCTACGGAAAGATAATTAGCAGCACGCCAGTAGGCGTTGATTTTTTGCAGTTCTTCATCGCTTAAAGGCTTTGTTTGTGGAGTAGCGGCTAAAGTCATATTAAACTCCATTACCAAAAGATGGTGACAAATTTATCACTATGCAAGTTTAGTGGTCTACGGCATCAGTGTCATCATACCAGTGACAAAGTTTTTCAGTATTCTTAACACATTAATTTTTTTTTAAATTGTCAACTAGTCTGCTTATTCCACCAACAACTCACTCACCACCAAAACCCTCTCTTTTCCGTCGAGTGCGCGAAACCCATTCCTGAGCATCCTCACCCAATAGCGGATAGGGAGCCATACCCTTAAAATCGCTCCACTTGCGTTTTAGTGGCGTTTGGGTGATATTTTTGTTCATCCGTTCTACCAAATGCCCTATCACTGTCAATTGCTCTTGAAGAGTCAGTTGCTCAATCTCGCTTAAAATTTTTTCAAGTGACGGACTCATAGGGATACGCGGGAAACGGGAACGTTGCGGTTTTGAGCCTGAGAAGATGTTTGAAAAGTACTTATAGCAGTTATCGGTTGAGTTGAATACACTCGTAGGGAACAGTTCCCATACGTGTCAACTTAACGCGAAACCCTTGTCAAAACCTGATTTTGAATTAAATCACCTACCATCAAGATCCGCGTTACCCCACCCTAACCCTCCCGATGTCTTGGGGAGGGAACTAAATTGCCTGTTTCCCCCCAAGACATCGGGGGGATTAAGGGGGGTAAAAGACTTGTGGGATAAGCGTTTGAACTTAAGTTGACACCAATGGGCACTGCCGTGCCCCTACAGGCGACTTTTCAAACAACCTCTGACGGTTGAGCCTTTGATCACCCTACGATCGCTCGTCATCATTAGAGGGACTTTCTACATGCAAACTATCATGATTTTCATCTACTCTAGGTGAGTCAGCAACTATCACCAATTCAGCTTCTTGGCGATGCGTTCCCCATTCATCTAAAACATCTTTAATTAAAACTTCTTGTAACCAAATTTTAGCAACGACAGTTAAAGGTAAAGCTAGTAATAATCCTAAAAATCCGAAGAAAGTTAGAAAAAATAGCTGGGAAGTTAAAGTAATTGCTGGTAGCAGTGAAACTTGATGCGCCATAACAATTGGCGTGATAAAATTAGTTTCAGTCTGTTGAATGAAAATGTAGAGAATCAAGACAGCAAGGCATTTCCAAGGAGCATCCAACAGAGCGATCGCCAATGCGGGAACTACACTCATGGTGGGGCCAAGGGTGGGAATTAAGTTCATAAATCCCGCTAAAACTGCTAGTGCTAAAGCTGCTTTCACGCGCAATATTGACAAGCCAATCAGACTCATAAATCCGACAACAAAGACAGCAAAGCCTGCGCCGATGATCCATCCTTCTAATGAATCTTCGCATTTGTCCAAAATTCCCTCCACTCTGCGCCGATAAAATGAGGGAAACAGCCGCACAAATACTTTACGGTAGGCGTCGGGATCGGCTAATAACATCCCTGTTAAAACCAGCACTAGCAAAACTTTGACGACAACTTCCAAAGAACCCGATACAAAGGCGAAAGAGTTGCCGACTAATTTATTGATGAATGGCTGTGCTTGTTTGCTAAGACTGTCTATATCTGGTATGTAAGGACTCAATTGGCTCGGAGCCAGACTTTTGAGATTATCGAGCCAAATATTAACCCGCTGAAAACCTTGAGGAACTCGATCAGTTAGTTCTTGAAATTGCTCTGTGAAAGGGGGGACAATCAGCCAGAAAAAACTAACAATCCCAGCAAAAAATATCCCCACCGCCAACAGAACGGCGAATCCACGCTTCATTCCCCAGCGTTGGAAGTATCGCGCCAGTCGATTTAAGGTTGTCGCTAAGACAACTGCGGCAAACATTAGCAACAGTACATCTCGAATTTGCCACAAGATGTAAAAGGAAAGAACTATGGCGATTAACCCGATCCATTGACCTAGGTTCACAGATTGACTCCCAGATAAAGGCTTGCTGAATTATCCCTTGAATGGAGCTAGGTTAGCTGATTTTAACAACTAATTTCACCAAGAATCATCCTTGGGGCACACGCCATGCACTCCAAAAGTGTGGTGCTGACAAATCCAGGACTAAAGTCCTGACTACAAATATCTTCCTCGTTTCGTAGTCAGCACTTTAGTGCTGATAAATCCAGGACTAAAGTTCTGACTACAAGCATCTTCATCGTTTCGTAGTCAGCACTTTAGTGCTGATAAATCCAGGACTAAAGTTCTGACTACAAGCATCTTCATCGTTTCGTAGTCAGAACTTTAGTGCTGATAAATCCAGGACTAAAGTTCTGACTACAACTATCTTCATCGTTTCGTAGTCAGCACTTTAGTGCTGATAAATCCAGGACTAAAGTCCTGACTACAACTATCTTCATCGTGGTTGGCGCTCCTGAGGCACCCTATCACGATGAACTTTGTTTTTGTGCTTGGAATCGCCACGCCAAAGCGATCGCCATAATCACTGTGGGCAATAATACCAGAATTAGCGCGTTTGTTGCTGTCCCCGGAATCGGTAAAATTGGGGCTGCGTACTTAATTAACAGCGATAGCAAGGTCGATAACAGAAGCACTTTTACAATCAATCCCAGCTGATTTTCCATAAAAGTTCGGCAATACACATTGTTTTGTGGGGTGTACACGAATTTTGCATACACCATCTAATTTCTAGAATAGACCTAGAGACACAAATCTTTGCATTCCATATTCACGTCTGTCAACTGCCACTCTTGACCAATTGAAATTAAGGGTAAAAAAAAATGCCTGTCGAAACTAATAATAAAAACTCAATCAAACCTTCTCG
>CAVYXS010000209.1:0-20053 GCA_963772205.1 uncultured cyanobacterium | reverse complement strand
AAAAATCTACCCACAAGGGGGTGGAGTTTTTCATATTTCTCCATTAGGAGAATATTGCCCACATCTTTATTAAGATAAAGAGAATATATTATCTATTTATTTATATTGTAAAGACCGGATAAAAAAGCGGTGTAGCATGATTGAATTTTCAAAAGAATAGTGATTGTAATTAATAGCTTGAAATTACAATTACTGTCAAACAATCAAAATAAACAGGAAAATCTATCATGTCTTTGAACTTAAGTAAAATCAAGTTTACGAACAATGCTGATATAGTAAATCCAAATACCGATATATTCAATCCGCGATTCTCGATTGTCAATACATTGAGCGGCAACGATCAAATCATCGGTACTACTAATTTAACTGGTGATTTCGCTTTCGGAGCGTTTGTGGGAATAGCAGCCCCAAACATCAATGCTATCGCCTCTATAGACCTGAGTGGCAAGGGTAGTGTTGCTGTTGATGGGATTAAAAACGCAGGAATTATCAATACAGGTGCTGGGAACGATATAATCAGCGGCACGGCCACAGCTAACATCAGCGTTACTGTAGAGACAGTATCTAAAGTTATCGCGATCGCTAGTCAGGCAGATAGTAGTGCGATCGCCAAAACTTTTGCCTCTATTAATTTCAATGTTACTAGCGACGGGATTGATAACTCCAAGGGTGTAATTAACACCGGTTCAGGAAATGACGCCGTAAGTGGGAATGACACAGCAGGTATTGCTACAGTAGCCAAAGCTACTGTAGATGCTACAGCTATCGTCGAGGCAATCGCCGAAGCCCCTCTATCTCCCGGACTCACAGCTTTTGCACAAGGTATAGCGACAAGCTTGGCTAAAGCAACCATCACCGCCACTGGTATTAATAATACCCAGGGGATAATTACTACTGGACAGGGTGATAATACTCTCAGTGCTACTGCTATTTCTAGTTCTGCTACCTTGTCAAGTACTTATACTTCTACTTTGGCTAGTGCTACTCCTGGGAATCAAGCTTTAGCTTTGGCTGTTGCTAATGCTACTGCTCAAGCGACAGACAAGGCGATCGCCATTGACAACACCAACGGTCTGATCAATCTGGGAAATGGAAACGATACTATACAAGCTACTGCTCAGGCTATTGACAAGGCGATCGCCATTAACAACACCAACGGCCTGATCAATCTGGGAAATGGAAACGATACTCTGATTGCCAAGGCTACTGGCTCCCAATCTTACGGTATCTTTGGCGGTACTGTTGATATGGGTGCAGGAAATGATCAGGTAATCGCTTCCAGTTTTGGTGGTGGCGTCAAAATCAACACCGGAGATGGTAACGACTATATCGAAGGTTTCGGTGACGCTACAATCAATGGTGGTAAAGGTTTTGATACACTCAGCTTAGGCTCTTACAATAAGAACGACTTTAATATCAGTTTTGGCGCCAACAGCAGTGTTATTTTTCAGCGAGATGGCCAGACTTTGACTGCCTATGGAATTGAGAAATTCGTCTTTGCAGATACAAGTTGGACACTAGTGTAAGCCTCATCTAAAGTCGGCGGGAAACTTGTATCCTTTGAGTGGGTGGTTGAGGTTGCTCGCCCCGCCGATTTATTTGATACAAGCCCTATTTATAGCTGATTGAGGCGCTTAGGTGTGATGGCTTCTAACAATTGCGGTGAGGGTGTGGCATCTCTGATATCTATCTTACGAGGGATGATTTTTTCTTGAAAATAGAAGTCAGCAACACGCTGTTGTTCAGCAATAATGGCAGGAGTCAGTTTTCTTAACCGGCGAACAGTTCGGCGTGAAACTGTTTCTAAAATTGATACATCTAATTTCAACTCAGGAGCCAAAACTTTAGCAGCTTCCGCTGGGTTCTTGTCAGCCCATTCGCCTGCCTTGTCTGCTTCTTCTAAAAACACGCGCACCAATTCAGGATTTTGGGTAACAAATTGCCGCCTACCAAGATAAAATCCGCCAAGGGTATTAATTCCCGCAGCATTTCTCAGATTACGAATTGGGATAGTTCTTTCCACAAGGGCCAAAAAGGGATCGCTAGCTACCCAAACTTCAACTTTGTTTTGAATAAAGGCGTCGCGGGCTTCCGATGGAGTCAAACCAACAACTTGAACATCAGTGATTTTTAACCCTACCTCTCTCAAGGCTTTTGCTAGTAAATAGTGTGCATTCGACCCTCTTTGAAAGGCAACTTTTTTACCCTTAATATCTGCTAACCGCTTAATGCGAGAATCGGCTCTGACGACAATACCTTGGCTTAGTCCCTTAGTACGATTGCGTCCAGCAATATAGATAACTTCTGTGACACCTGCAGCTTGGGAAAAGATTGGTGGTGTTTCACCGACGGTACCGATATCAACTTTACCTGCATTTATTGCTTCTATGAGTTGCGGTCCTGCGGGGAATGGCCCTACCCAATTCACAGTTACGCCCAAGGCTTTGAAACGTGGCTCGACAACTTTTTTGGCTTTGACTATATCCCCAGAGGTTTGATAAGCCAAATTGATGACTTTAGAGGTAAATCCAGGTTTGGTTTGGGCTTGAGTGCTTTGTACAAGACTACCCGTCAAGGGAGTTGAAAGCGCAAACAATCCCAATACTGCATATTGTGCAATACGTTTTAAGGCTGTGCGGCGTTGAGAAAGGAATGGTATTTTCATGGTTGCAATATTTCTCCTAATTTAATTAACTAAAGTCAGGACTGTGATTTGGGGTTGATGCAATCTTCGGTAGAATATCGCATTAATTATGATGGTTACGTAGTGAGCGATTTATCGCTCATTAAAGCACTAAAGTGCTTACTACATACCCCTCAAAATTAATGACACAGACTACTACAATTGACTCAGACGCTTAGGTGTGATGGCGTCAAGTTGTTTAGGACTGAGCAAAAATTCCTTGACATCAAGCTTGCGGGGGATAAGTTTTGCTTGATAATACTCATCCGCAACGCGCTGTTGTTCACTCACAATAGAAGGCGATAGTTTTCTTAACCGACGACTGCTTCGACGCGCCACAGTTTCTAAAAGAGGTACATCAAGTTTTAATTCAGGAGCCAGAATTTTAGCGATTTCTGTTGGGTGTTTGTCAGCCCATTCACCTGTCTTATCCGCTTCCTCTAAAAACACTCGCACCACTTCTGGATTTTGTTGTGCAAACTCACGTCTTGCTAGATAAAATCCCCCTTGGGTAGAAATTCCGGCTGAATCTCTCAAGGTACGGGCGCCAGCATTTTTTTGTACATAAGCCAATACAGGATCCCAAACCGCCCAAGCATCAATTTTTTTCTGCAGAAATGCATCGCGGGCTTCTGCTGGGGTCAAACTAATAGGTTGAATATCACTAATTTTCAACCCTACTTCTTTCAAGGCTCTTAGTACTAAATAATTTGCTGAAGAACCCTTTTGAAAGACAACTTTCTTGCCTTTGAGATCTGCTACCCGCTTAATGGGAGAATCTTTCTGAACGATAATGGCTTGGTTATCACCTTTGCTTGGTTTGCGAGCAGCAATATAGACCAGTTGTGCGCCTGCTGCTTGAGCGAAGATTGGTGGTGATTCACCCACACTACCAATATCAACCCTACCTGCATTCATCGCTTCCAACAGTTGTGGCCCTGCGGGAAATGGTACCCAATTGACAGTAATACCCAAGGACTTGAGACGGGCGTCTGTATTTCCTCTGATCTTCACTAGATCACCAGAGGTTTGATACGCCAAGTTGATTACTTTTGTGTTGATTCCGGCTTTTTGTGCTTGGGTACTTTGCAAGAAACCACCCACCAAGGGACTTGATAATGCAAATAATCCCAGCACTGAAAATTGTACAATCCGCTTTAAAGTTGTGCGGCGTTGGGGTAGGAATGGTATTTTCATACCTACGATTTTCTCCTAATTTTAGAGTTAAAGTTTTTAGGCTTGCTTCCAAGGCGAAAGCACTATGCTTGGTAGTTCTTTTGTCAACCACTTAGATGATTGAACAAAATGCAGAGATGGGAAAATATTTGCCTATGATATTAGAGATAGCACCACATTATTCTTGTCGAATAACCCAGCATAAGTTACCATCTCATACTTGAGTTATATTCAACCTGAGGTTAAATCGTTAAATCACTTTATCGTCTAGATTACCATGTAACGATCATGAATAGACGACTTACATTAATGTGATTACCTGTTGATTTAATTCTCTAATATTTTAACAATTATCATGAATAAATCAAGTACTTTATTTTACTATTTTTATACTTTTTTTAAGGCGATATATATCATTATACCTGTTATAGAAATATATGTTTTTAACATGAAGAATTATCAAGTTTATCAATTTTAAAAATTTGTAATATGTCTCTTATAGAGGCGTTTTCTGAAACATTTATATAAGATATCTATATTGAGGAAATATTTTTTAACGGGTATGAGCATTGAGAATAAGTGCTATTTATTTGACTAAATTAAAAAAAATAGAGTGGGTACAACCCACTCCAAGGTTAAGCACGCACACAGGAAAAACTGAAGATTTAGTAAGTCTAAAAAGGACGACTACCGGCTAGACTAACCCGCTTTAGAACCCGTCGCTCATTTGGATCAAAAGCTTCACGGTAGTGCAAGGTAGCTTGATTATCCCAATAAACAATATCGCCTACAGACCATTTGTGTTGATAGTAGAATTGGATCTGAGTCAGATGCTGACGCAATTGTTCAATCAATGCTGCGCCTGCTTCTGGTTCTAAACCGACAATTTCTACTTCTGTAGCAGCATCCAAATACAGATGCTTTTTACCAGTTTCCGGATGGGTACGAACTAGAGGATGGGGGAAGACAGGACTAATTAAAGGAATAGTTTTGTCTAAACGGTACAGCGAACGGGGCTTGTTTCGGTCACGCAAAAATGGGTTGTAGGTAATCAATTGCAAATCAGCAATTCGTTCCTTGGTGGCTTCATCTAAAGCTTCATAAGCCAAATTAGTATTTAACCAATAGGTATTTCCGCCTTGAGCAGGTATTTCTAATGCGTAAAGAAGCGAACCACTAGAAGGACGAGGAGTCCATTTATGGTCAGAATGGAAAGTTAATTCTCCAGTACCTGTATAACCATTATCAACGTTAGAAATGGGAATAACTACGGGAGTTTCTCCAGGTTTAGAAGCTAATACCGGAGTCTCATCAGATGGTACAAATAAGTCGCCAAAGTACAAAGAAAAATTGAAAAGTTGATCATCAGATAACTTTTGTTCTTTGAAGATCAAAATTTGGCGATCGCGCAAAGCTTGCTTCAGTCTGTAATATGACCTTTGGTGACACAGGTTGACTAGCATCAAGTCCAGTAACTACGGCTCCCAAAGGTGCATCAAGGGGAGTGATTTTAAATTCTGTCAAAGTTAAGGTAGGCATAATTTTTGGCTGTTTTGATTGCTAAATTTTTCCCTGATATTGAAAGTAGTAAGCACTTTGGTGCTGAAAAAGTGCTAAAATGCTTACTATAGATTACTTGTTGGCTTGCACATTTGCAGGAATAATTTTGGCGTACTCTTCAGGTGTCAAAAACCCAACTTTGACATCCACCTTTTTGGGTATCAGACCAAGGCTGAACCATTTGTCTGCAACTTCTTGTTGCTTGGCGATGGTTTTTTCAGTAATTGGTAGCACCCCATAATCGTATTTGTCGTGTAATTTTTCAAGAGTGGGTGGGTCAAGTTGAGTTACAGGCGCTAGTATTTGTGCTACTTCTTTTGGATGCTCTTTAGTCCAGATTTCTGCTTTTTGTAGTTCCTCAAGAAATACTTTGATGACTTCAGGATTTGACTGATAAAACTGGCGTGAAGTTGAGTAAAAATTGCCAGTATCCCGCAATTTTTCGCCATCTAGTATGACACGACCGATTTTTTTCTGTTCAGCCCTAGTGACGAATGGATCCCAAATAAACCAACCATCAACTTTACCCTGACTAAACGCCACATTCGCATCTGGAGGCGGTAAGAAAATTGACTGCACATCCGTAAGTTTTAACCCCGCAGCTTCTAAACCTCTCACCAAGAGGTAGTGACCGATAGATGCTTTTTGGAAAGCTATTTTTTTACCTTTCAAGTCAGCAATAGTTTTAGCAGGAGAGTTAACCGGAACTAAAAGCGAGATGGCTTTACCACTAGGGGGTGTAGTCGCTAGGTATACAAGGGGTACTCCTGCTGCTTGTGAAAAGACGGGAGGTGATTCTGCTGTGGATGCGATATCAAGTCCACCTGCATTCAGGGCTTCTAGTTGTTGTGGTCCAGCAGCAAACTCAGCCCACTCTACTTTAACACCCAGAGGTGCCAATCTTTTTTCTAAATCACCCTTCTTTTCTAGAATTGCTAGAGCTGAGAGTTGTTTAGAACGTACAATACGCACTAGTTTCTTATCAGTTGCTGTTGTCGTTGCTGTCGCGCTTGGCGTCTTGGTGCTATCAGGTGCAGCTGCTTGTTGTCCAGGGCTATTCGTTGGTGCGCCGCAACCAAACAGAGTCGTTGATAATAGTAGAGAGTAGCCCAGACCGAACAACACAGAACGACGAGTTTTTGGTTGACGATTCCAGTATTCAAACTTTACTTTCAAATCTTGCATTGGTTGGCTCACTTCTTCCCATCGGGATACTTAGAACAATTAGGAATAATTGGGGGATAAAGATCCGGTTGTGTGTATTTCTGTGTTGACATTTATACGGGTAAAATGCGCCTGATAATGCGTCTGATATTTGTGTGTGAGGTTTGAACAGAATACTTATGAAACAAGTAGTAACTTTCACGTTAATTTGTTCAAGTTACTGCACTATTGCTAGCAAAAATTTTAACATTAAAAAACCACAATAACAATCTTATTTTATGTTGCTTTAATAGCAGATTAATTATTTGTCAATTTTAAAGAAATAATATGTATGATAGGCAATATCTAACAAATATTGGTTATAGTGGGCATTGTCTAATATAAAAATATTAATATTTATTTTGTAATATCTAATCTTAAAAAATAGGGTGGAATATAACCACCCTAATGGACTCGAGGGACTGAAACTTAACTCCCTAGTAGGGAAAAATTATTAAGGAATTAGAGTAGGTAAAAACCCACTCTAATTAGTTTTAGTGGGAGATGAAAATTTAATGTTTCCAAGCAACTAAAATTGTTGCCTTGATTTCTTCGGTGAAATGTCCTGAAGGCTCAATCGCCAAAAGTGCTTCTTTGATATCTGCTTCAAATGCTGGCGCGTTATCACCATAAAAAATCTTGAGAGAAAAAGCTGTGGTGTAGAGATAACCTATATAGCTGTCAACTGTCCAAGATTTTTCAAACGGGACTTCATAGGTTTCTTGACGCGCAAAAGCTGATTTAGCAATTACGACTTCATGAGGAGGATCGAGTTCAGTCGTCCGAAAGCCTTGTCCTCTTTGTCCAGTCCGGCGTTTTTCACCTAACCATTTCTTCACCACTCCAAGAGCTGCTTGTTTCCAAGGAAGAGAGCTATTCCAAGGGCTTTCACCAATACCAAGAAGTGCTAATCCGCCATCATCAGAAAGCAATTCATACAACCTCTCAAGCACTAATTTGCGTTCCATCCAGTGGAAAGCTCTACCAATAGTGGCCAGTTTAAATATCCCTAAACTAGGGTTAATTAGTTCTGCTCCTTGCTCCAGCCACGTAATATTATTTACGCCTACCGCTGCTGCTTGTCGTTGTGCTTCTTTGAGCATATCTGGGTCGGGATCAATAGCAACTACGTCTTCAAATTTAGCTTCGTAGAGGAATTGCTATTAACCCAGGTCCAGTACCCAAGTCCAGGAGTCGTCCTTGACCATTCAGATTAAATATTTCGGTTAGCTTGTCGAATAGTTCAGGTGGGTACTTGGTTCTGTATTCAGCATAAACTTCAGCAGCACCCTCAAATAATGTTGGATCGTAGGTAGGAAGTGTTTTCATCTTTCAGATTTCTTCTGGATTTAGGTAAGCAAGGTGGACATTGAATCCACCCTACGAATCAGCGAGTAGACAGCTTTAAAAAGTTAGGAGTTAGGAGTTAGGACTTAGGAGTTGGAAGTTAGGAAAATTTTTTCTACTCCCCACTCTGCCCACCTCCCCATCTCCCCACTCTCACGAATATTGGGTGATAGTTGGAAACTGGTTGTTAAGTACCCAATCACCTATGGCTTTGAGTTTGTAGTCAACAGGATCATGGAGGGTAAAGGTACGCAAGTCGCGCCAGTAACGGTCAAACCCGTATTTGGTTGAAGTGGCACGAGTACCCGTAACTTCAAAGATACGGTTGGTAATATCTATACCGACACGTGTCGCTAAGGCTTTCGCGGCAAAAACGGCGATCGCTACTTCTCCTCTTTCGGCAAATGTCAGGTCTATATCCTTATCCCATGCAGCTTGTACTTTGTGGGCTGCTTGATTGGTTAGAGCAATGGCGGCTTGGAGTTCTACCCAAAAATCTCCGTAATGATGCAGAATATATGGGTCAAGACTTGCACTATCTACACCAGAGGTGATCCACGGTCTAGTGGTGGTTTTGGTATACTCCCGCGCTGCGGCTACAGCGCCTTCGGTAATTCCCAGATACACGGAGGTTTTGGTTAACTGGGCAATAATTCCTAAAAATGTGGAAAAGGCACTATCTGGGGGTTCTGGTGGCCCGAAAATCTCCTCTTTGTAGACTAAGACATTATTAAATGTAAAACTGCCGCTATCTGTACGACGTTGCCCAATATTATCCCAATCCTGGTTAGAAGTTAATCCCTCCCTGTCTTTGGGAATCACAAACAAGACAGGTAATTCTACCCCATCTTGTACGGCTGCAAATACTCGCAAATCGGCAATAGCCACACCTGTACCAAAGCTTTTAACGCCATTAACACGGAAATTCTCGCCTTCTGGGGCAATTTGTAATCTAGTATCCCGCGTGTTAATGGCGTTTGCCCAAAATAAGTTATTTTTAGCAGTTTCTTGATAAAATTTGGCTTTTTGCTCTGCTGTGCCGGCGACATGACCCAAAGCGGTTAAATTGAGATGGTTCCCGTACAACTGACCAATAGAACCATCAGCTTTTGACAGTTCTTGCACAACTTTTAAGCCATCAACCCAAGTTGCACCAGTCCCGCCGTATTGCTTGGGAACAACTAGTGGTAACAAACCACTCTCACGCAATCGGTTAATTTCTTCTTGTGGAACTCCACCTTTAGCATCCCGTTCAACGGCGGTTTGAGCAAGTTCCTGTGATAAAGAAATTGCTATATCAATATAATCTTTTGGTTTTGCAATATCTACCACCATCACCAAAACTATCCTTGTTATTTATTGTTTAGATTGTAAAGAATCAATTAATTCAGAAACTAGAGTAAGCAAAGCTCACTCTAGCGGTGACAAGAGGAAATGGAATATGAGAAATGGAACGCTGCCAATTGTTATAATATAGGTTTGACTATTGGGTATGTCCGTGTTCATCGCGACAAGTAATTTGTGTTTTGAGATACTTATTGGGGATGGGGCATGGGGCATTGGGAATAGGGCATGGGGCATTGAGTAGCTGTGTTCTACATTGATATTGGTAGAAGTAGTATTTTCAAATCAGCTACTTATGGGAAAAACCCACAACCAAACATGAAAATCTCTGGCACAGTCCCTAATCCCCAGTCCCCTTACCAGTAGCAAGGGGATGGAATTGTTATTTAGCAATCCAATCTGTCAGCTTAAAGTCTGACTTTGCTAAACCCTGAGAGACGAGAAACTTTTTCGTTCCTTCTAAAAGTTTGACACCCTCAGAAGGAAACGGTTCTTCTGAGACTTGTTTGAGTGGGTACGATATTTTGATAATATCGACCGGGTATTTAACACTCTCAGCATGGTACTTATAATACTGCGGGGAATTAGCTTTTAAATCCTTTGCCGCCGCTGTAATAATTTGATTAAACTTCTTGGGAAAATCAGGCTGTTTGGCCAGAAGTCCTTCACTGGCTACGATGAGTGATGTTCCTGACAATCCTTGATGATTTGCCGAGGAATCAATCACTGGATACCCTTTTGATTTGAGAAAAGGTCCGAGATCACTGGAAGCAGCATAGGCGGAGATATCGCCCCTTTCTAGAGCAGATTGAGCCTCTGTTGGTAACAAGTGAACCACTTTGGTATTTTTGCCAATTTTACCTTCACTCAATAGACCCAGTAGGTAGCGATGCATATAGGAACCCTTGGCGGTGGCTACTGTCTGACCTTTGAGATCAGCAATTGAGCGGGGTCCATTCTTTTTCGTTACCAGCCAGGCGATGACATCAAATTGAGTGATCCGAATCAATCGCGTTTTATAGCCTGTAGATCTGAGAACTATAGCTGGTGTATCGCCCAAGAAACCAATATCCAATTGACCCGATACTAAAGCCTCATTCAGATCAGGTCCATTAGGAAAGCGCGTGAAAGTAGCTTGTTGGAATCCTACTTTTTGTAAATCACGATTTAAGATTCCCTTTTGCTTTGCCCAACCTAGAGGACCGGTAGGCTGTGCTGTACCTACATAACCTATACGTAAAGTAGAGGTGTTGGCTGCTAGGTTAAGATATTTAACATTTTTCACCCCAACAGACTCATTGGAAGACTGAGCCGATTTGCTTTCGCCTTGGCTACATGCTGTAGTTAGTAGCAGAAGGACACAAGCAAATAAGCTTGACAATCTCGAACCCAATCGATTTTGACCAACAGAACTAGTCCTAACTGCAAACGAAAGCATTTTGGTTTTCTCCGCTGTTCTACACCTGCTTGAGAATTTTGTAGGTTTGATCTGTTTTGGCTGTGGATGTACGTTTACGCCCCCAGCCAACGTTTTCGCGGTAACTACCTAGTAGTCCTGTTTCGGCTAATTCTGCCTCGTTGACTATGCTATGTACATCCGTTTCTGGTGCTACATAAAGGGCGTCAACTGGGCAATATAATTCGCACATAAAACAGGTTTGGCAATCACTTTGACGGGCAATGGTTGGCGGGGCATCAGGTACAATATCAAAGACATTCGTTGGGCAAACGCTGACGCAGATATTGCACGTAATGCACCGCGATTCGCTTACCAACTCAATCACGCGAGTACTCCTATTTTGGCTGGGGATGTTTCGACGCTGTTGAGGGTTGCAGTTTTCACCCAGACTTGATCTAAACCACCGCTAATCAAGTAATGATGTTGGCTAGCATCTTGTTCGGGATAGTCTAAGTGTTTGTGCATACCGCGAGTTTCTTTGCGTTCCAAAGCGCTGCTGTACATCCAACGGGCTGTGGCTACCATTGCGGCTGCTTCCCGCGCCCGAATCAGCTGGTTTTCTTCCTGGACTTGGCTATCACGAATTTCTTCCCAGAGGTGATTTAGGCGGGAAATAGACGCGGTTAAGCCTTCTTCTGTCCGGAATAAGTTGCGATCGTAGGGAAATACTTCGCGTTGAACAGCTTGGATAATTTCGTTGGTAGCAAAGTTTTGCGGGCGTTCTTTTTTAGAAGTGAATGCGGCTTCTCCTACTCCCTGAACACGTCGCTGAGTTCCCTTTTCGCCAACGCTTTGGGCATATTCAGCGGCAGAATTACCAGACCAATAGCCTGAGGAAATTGCCCAAGCGGCATTGTGACTACCGCCACCAGTGAATCCGCCACAAATCAGTTCTCTTGTGGCTGCATCGCCGGCGGCGTAAAGTCCTGGTACAGAGTCGGCACAGGTTTCATCGGTAATCCGAATGCCACCTGTACCGCGAACTGTTCCTTCTAGCCGCAGAGTCACAGGAAAGCGTTGGGTAAAGGGATCAATTCCTGCACGATCAAAGGGTAAAAAGAAGTTGGGTTGCGCTAAACGCATAGATGGGCGCATTTGCTCAGTCGCTTGATCCAAAATGGCGTACACCGGTTGGGTAAGCAATGTCTGAGCAATTACGGAACGTCCTTTTTGAGAACCTGCTCCAGGAATTGGGGTACCATCTTCGTAGGTAAAGGTTGCCCATTTGTAAAATAGGGTTTTGGTAACAGAAGAAAAGGCGGGAGAGATGCCGTAAGCATTGGAAAATTCCATACCTGACATCTCAGCACCAGCTTCTGCCGCCATTAGGTAACCATCCCCTGTGAGGACGTTACATCCTAATGCTTTGCTCAAGAAGGCACAACCACCAGTGGCAATGATGACAGCGTGCGATCGCACTTTCCATTTGCCACCACTTTGACGGTTAACTCCGGTTGCGCCCCCAATGGCACCATCTGCATCTACCAGCAGTTCTAATGCCGGGCTGTGGTCTAAAATTTGTACTCCTACCCGTTTGATTTGCTTCCGCATCAGCCGCATATATTCTGGACCTTGGAGCGATCGCCTAGCAGGTTTACCATCGTCGTCAACAGGAAAGGGATATCCCCACTCTGCTAACTGATTCACGTTTGCATAGGTTTGATCCAGTACCCGGTTCATCCACTGACGGTTGGCTAAAAATCCCCCCAAGGATTCCCGACTGGCGATCGCTGCTTCTCTTGCTTCTTCTTGCGGTGGCACATACCACACGCCATTACCCGACGCCGCCGCGCATCCACTTGTACCACAGTACCCTTTATCTACAAGGACAACCCTCGCACCACTAGCCGCCGCACTCCACGCAGCCCAGGTACCTGCTGGATCTCCGCCAATCACAAGCACATCTGCTTCTAGATTTAGTTCACTATCGGTTGTTAAAGTTTTCAGCATCAACTATTTCCCTCTTCGATAAAGTCTCTAAGTGTCAACCAATTTTGGATTTTAGATTTGCTTTCTTCGTAGCGTAAAGCCTACGGCATAGCTGCGCTTAGAGCCACCTAGGAGCGTCTTTTAGATTTTTCCACCCACTAGGTGTGGGGCTTGTACCCCAAAAATCCAAAATCTAAAATTCGGAGGGTCAACAATTATTCAACATTCTTTTCATCCTCAGGACTTTCACCAGATGATCCTCAACCTCTTGGGCTGACTCCCAGCCTAAATCCGTAATTTATTTATGGATGGAGGTTGCTAGTAGATCAGCCTCTTTACTTCCTTTAATCTACGATAACTCGATAAAATTACAGTAGTTTATTGTATAACATAGTTTTTCACAGTTTCTTTAAAAAAGCAAGTAGTTGGTTCAGGGACTTCCAAATAAAAAAACATCCAACTTTTCCTGTGGGGGAGCCACTGCGTTGGGCGGGTTCCCCGACTTGTACCCCTACGGGGATCTTGCTGCGCGTAGCGTCTCCCCTTGGGAGAAGCAAGTGGCGTTGGGCGTCTCGCCCCACAAGATGGAATAATTTATTTCTTGGTAATCCCTCAAGCACTTAAAAATTCAGCTTAACTACTGAGTGCTAAGTCAATTTGGTAACTGTATTAGCAGTTTAACTACAGATACCACGGACTAATCGACAATGTGGTTCATCGGGATAAAATTTGTAATTTTTAGCAGAACTACATTTTCGAGAAAAGTGCCAAAATCCTCCTAAAAAGAGTATTTTTGCAGATAGGCATCTTTTAAAATTGCCAAGCTGGGGGTTGCATTTTACGTAATTTCATGTAAGATTTTAACTATAAACTACGGTATTGCGCTAGAGTTACCGTAGTTTTATATTCTCACACCTCAAGAAAAATGCAAATTCTTCGTGGTAATTCACCCAAGAATAACCTTTCTGGGCGTCGCTGCTTCCATAGCAGCGACATGTTTTGGTGAAATCTACGCCTAGTAGTCCACCAAAGGAACAACGCTTGGTTTGTAGTTTACCCCTCCGGGGATCTTGCTACGCGTAGCGTCTGTCTACGACACGCTCCGCGTAAAGCCTACGGCATAGCTCCGCTTACGGGTAGCGTCCCGCTCTTAACGTAGAGAGGACTTTAGTCCTAAAAAAGCGATAAATCGCTGACTACATACTAAGCATCGTTGATGTAGCAGACTACTAGGAAAAATTTCTGAACACACTACAAGTACCCCCTACCAGTGCCTTATGACTATAACCATCAATCAAAAAAACAGTGAATCGCTGAACTTATTCGTAAACAATAAGCAAGTCAAGCAGTTACTTCCTTGGATTGTACCAGTCTTAATACTTGTAACTTGGCAGCTGCTCGTAGAAGTTGGTATCCTTTCTACGAGGATTTTACCAGCACCAACCAGCGTAGTCGTCACAGCAGTTAATTTAACCCTGTCTGGAGAATTATTCCGCAATATTGGTATTAGTGCAGCACGGGCAATTTCTGGTTTAATTCTTGGTGGCAGTATCGGTTTAGGATTAGGCTTTCTCAATGGGATTTTCCCCATAGCAGAAACGCTGTTTGATACTTCCATACAAATGATTCGGAATATCCCCAACTTGGCATTAATTCCATTGGTAATTTTGTGGTTTGGTATCGGTGATGTCGCCAGATTATTTCTGACATCCTTGGGTGTATTTTTTCCTATGTACATTAATACATTTTATGGCATTCGCAATGTGGATCGCGGATTGATTGAAATGGGTCAAGTTTATGGTTTAAATTCAAGAGAACTATTAACGCAAATCATTATCCCAGGGGCATTGTCTTCGATTCTCGTGGGTTTGCGCTATGCCTTAGGTATTATGTGGTTGACATTGATTGTGGCAGAAACAATTGCTGCCGATTCTGGTATTGGTTACATGGCGATGAATGCCCGTGAATTTATGCAAACAGATGTGGTTGTTTTGAGCTTAATTCTGTATGCATTATTGGGGAAATTTGCTGATGCTGGCGCTAAATATTTAGAATCAAAGTGGTTAGCTTGGAATCCCAATTATCGCCGTTCATAATGGGGGTGTTAACTGTTAACTGGTGATTCATTATTTTGATTAAATAAAGGAGGTTTTTCCGTGAATTCAAATCCACAAGGTACACATTTAAAAGCGTGGGAATTGACTAAGGCTTTTGGCAGTAAAACTGTTTTAAAGTCATTTAATTTGGAAGCCGCACCTGGAGAGTTTATTGGAATTGTTGGACGCAGTGGTTGTGGTAAAAGTACCCTGCTGCGTCTTGTAGCAGGATTGGAAACACCAACTGATGGTGGGGTTTTACTTGATGATGAACCACTACGCACGCGTGAGTGGCTCTGTGAGAGTAATGTTTCAAGATTCGCGGTTGCTGGAATGGAAGTCTGTAGTAGAGAATGTCGGTTTAGGCTTAAAGGATAATTGGCTGAGTAAAGCTGAATGGGCGCTAGAACAAGTTGGACTCCAGGATAGCGCCAAGGAATGGCCTTCTGTACTATCTGGAGGACAACGCCAACGGGTAGCATTGGCTAGAGCGTTAGTCAGTGAGCCACGGTTGTTGTTACTTGATGAGCCTTTGGGCGCTTTGGATGCTCTAACTCGGATTGAAATGCAACGGTTGATTGAAACCCTGTGGCAAGAACAAGGATTTACAGCACTCTTGGTGACTCATGATGTGGAAGAGGCTGTAGCATTGGCAGATCGAGTTGTGTTAATTGAAGCAGGACAAATTGTTTTAGATGAACGAGTGGATCTTCCACGTCCTCGACAAAGGGGTAACCCAAAATTTGTCGAAATCAGAGAAAGAGTGCTAGAGCGTGTGCTGCGTCGTGAAGATAGTCCAGCAAACAACAAATTAGTTAGGCTTTCTAGTTAATATTGGTCTGTTGCCAGCAGCAACAGTCGCGAAACCTACGAGGAAACGCCAGAAGGTGCAAACCCTTTGAAGACTAAATTTGACCAGGGTGTTTCCTACCATATTATCAGGCTTGGCAAAATTAAGCCAGTGTTCCTAGTCAGGTGTTACGCATTTTAATTGCACAATTATTTGTGAGGTTTGTTCTTTATCATTGGTGAAAGTTGGCAATTCAAAAGTGTTGAATTATTTTTTAATTTTCAATTCGGGAAATAGGACGATCAAGCTTGGTGTCAGCAGTCAAAAAGCGGTTGTTACAGAAAACAGTAATCATCACCAGCAACAGGACTGGAAAAAAGGGAGAAAGTTCAGATGAAACTCATTTTGCCTATCGAGATTGCTGCTGAAATTGAGCCACATATACCATCTGATATCGAAATTGTGCACGTGGATGTTGATGGCAATTTTGACGGGGATGCTAGCGATGCAGAAGCTTATTATAGTTGGTATTTTGTCAAAAGTGCTTCTCTGTTGAAATTGCTAGCAGCAGCACCTGCACTACGTTGGCATCATGCACCGAATGCTGGGGTGAATCACATCCTGACCCCAGAAGTGACCGCTGCTTATTTAGAACGGGATCTCATCTTGACTAATGGGGCTGGAGTGAGTGCAATTCCCATCGCCGAATTTGTGATCACATACATATTGTCTCATGCCAAACATCTGCCAGAATTACACGCCTTACAGGCACAACGACAGTGGAAAAGAGGCTTTGCCATTAAAGAATTGACCGACAGCACTTTGTTAATTATTGGTGCTGGTAGTATTGGCCAAGAAATTGCCGCCCGCGCCAAACCCTTCAACCTCAAAGTTTATGGTAGCCGTCGTCATCCAGAACCATTACCGAACTTTGACAAAATCATGGGTGCAAATGAATGGCAATCGCTCCTCAAAGAAGCCGATTATGTAGTCGTCGCCGCACCGCTAACCCCAGAGACAAAAGGCTTAATCAATGAAGAGGTATTGCGCTCGCTACCTCCCCACGCCTACCTAATTAATATCGCTCGCGGTGGACTAGTAGATGAATTCGCATTAGCGAAAGCATTGAAAGAAGGCTGGATTGCAGGTGCTGCATTAGACACAGTAATCAACGAACCATTACCACCAGAAAGTCCTTTGTGGACATTGCCTAATGTCTTTATCACACCGCACTCTACAGCCCATTCGCCAAGAGGAAAAGAGCGTTCATTGGCGCTATTTCTCGACAACCTTAAACGCTAGCAAGCAGGTGAACCGTTACGCAATGTTGTGGACAAGAAGGCTGGGTATTAGGGCATGGGGAAAACTCCTAACTCCTAACTCCTCATACAATTTCACCAAAACTCTGATACATATAGATTTCGCGTAAGGGCACGGCATTGCCGTGCCCCTACCAACGTATTTGTATCATACTTAAAGTGAAATGGTATCACTCCTCACTTGCGCCTTCGCATCAAGCACTCAGCACTAAAATAGCAAATTTAATTTTTACTAGCTTAGGAAGTAACCAAGTGGTCAAACTAATTCTACCCATCGAACTCGCGGCTGAGATTGAGCCACATTTACCATCGGATACACAATTTGTACGGGTTGATAGTGATGGTAATTTTGATGGTGATGCCAGTAATGCCGAAGTTTATCTTAACGGATTCAAACTCAAGCCCAGGTACTCTACATAAAGTACTGGAGACGGCACCGGGGTTGCGTTGGCAACAGACTCCTAGTGCTGGTGTCAATCACATCCTGACGCCAACTTTTCTCCAACATGACATTACCCTCACCAATGGTGCGGGAGTTCATGCAATTCCGATTTCAGAATTTGTGCTGACTTTCATTCTCTATCACGCCAAGCAGTACTGCGGTTACTACAAGCAACTCATGATCAACGCACTTGGAAAAGAAGCTGGTTGATACTGCAAGAGTTGGCGAATGCAACTGTATTAATTATTGGTGCTGGGAATATTGGTCAAGCGATTGCAGCTCGTGCTAAAGCCTTTGGGGCGCGAGTTTGGGGTAGTCGCCGCCGTGCTGAACCCCTACCGAATTTTGACAAAGTTGTTGGTGCCGATGAATGGCAAACACTGTTACCAGAAGTTGACTATCTGGTGATTGCTACACCTCTGACACCAAAAACTAAGGGCTTAATCGATGAAAAAGTATTGCGATCGCTCCCCAATCATGCTTATCTAATTAATATTGCTCGTGGTGCGATCGTCGATGAAGCAGCATTAACTCAAGCCCTGAGTGAAGGTTGGATCGCAGGTGCGGGATTAGACACTGTGGCTACCGAACCCCTACCGCCAGAAAGTCCGCTGTGGTCGTTGCCCAATATCTTTATTACACCTCATACATCAGCAATTTCACCAGCACTCAAAGGGCGCATCGCCGAATTATTTCTGGATAATCTCCAACGCTATAAAATCGGTCAGCCCTTACGGAATGTCGTAGATAAGCAAGCAGGATACTGAAAATCGCTGTGCTTATCGGAATGCTAGTTGCCACTCTCGCTTAAAAGTTCGGGAACTGTGACAAAACGATAGCCTTGCTGTTTGAGTCCGCTGATAATTTGTGGTAAAGCTTGTACAGTGCGTTGGCGATTGCCTCCACCATCGTGCATCAACACAATAGCACCTGGTTTTGCACCTTTGAGGACATTATTCACGAATGCTTGGGGTTTGGCGTGAGGATCGGTATCTGCAGAAGTCAATGACCACATGATTACAGAATACTTCTGACTTTTGGCGTAGGCGGCTAGTCCGTTATTTAAATAGCCTCCTGGAGGACGAAACAGAGCAGTTTTGACCCCTGTAGTTTTGTAAATCAGTTCCGCTGTGCGTTCAATTTCACTCTTGGCTGTGGCTTCATCCATTTTGCGATACCAATGATGCCAAGTATGATTACCTATGGCGTGCCCCTGGGCTACAACTCGCTTGGCGATTTCGGGATTATTTTTTAAGGCTTGTCCTACCCAAAAGAATGTGACTTTTACATCATTTTTCTGAAAAAGATCGAGCATTTGTAAGGTAGTATTTGGCCAGGGTCCATCATCAATACTCAGAGCAATTACTTTCTCATTATTGCTGGGTGGTACTTTATATACAGTTTTTCCCTGAAATTTAGCTGGGACGCTAAAAGTCAAATTTCCTACTTTAGCAGGAGGCTGCAATTGGTCTTTGGGTGGACTTTTGACCTGATTTTCGGCAACTGATGCTGTTAGCGGTTCGCTTTGAGGCTGATTCGTCCTGAATGACATAACCATATTCAGGAGAATTATACAGGCTGCTACACAAGCAGCGATCGCGACCACACCAATTATCTTTTGTCGCTGGTGGTGGTTCTCTGTCACTTTGAAATTCCAAACACTCACCCAATCATAAGCTGTAGTTTTACTTTTGCAAGAGGAAAGTTGTCCCCTTAACCGAATAAAGAAGCGCCCCAACCAATGATAGCCCCACCTAAAAGCAACCATGCAGCATTGATGCGGAAGCGAATGGCTAAAAGTGTAGAGATAATTGCGATCGCCAGAGCCAATAAATCTACAAACGGGGATTTTGGTAAACTTAAAGTGGCTAATCCCAGTTGGAAGGTGACAACAACCATCAGCGCCACAGCACTCACGGTGATAGAATCAAGAAATGCACTTGTCCATTTTGAGGCGCGTAACTTAGGGACAAGAGGATTCAGTGCAGCAGTGAACACAAAAGATGGTAAGAAAATACCCAGTGTAGACACAATTGCACCCGGCACCCCAGCCAGGACATAACCGATAAAGGTAGCAGTCGAAAGCACAGGGCCTGGGGTAAACTGACCAATAGCGATCGCATCTAGTAATTGCTGTTGTGTTAACCAGTGATGCTGTTCTACTAATTCCCCTTGAATAAAAGCTATCAGTACAAAGCCGCCACCAAATAACACACTACCAATCTTCAGGAAAAACCAACCCAACTGCCATACACCTTAATCCATGTGGGCCAATCTAGCAGGTGTGATTACCGATGGGTGTTCCTTCTGATCCCCTAGTCGAGAGGTGGCCCCCCCCAATCGGCTTTCAGGAACTTCTGCCACAGTATCCAGTTCACCGACGGCAAGGCGCGCCGCCTGGGCATGGCCGTCTGTGATGATTCCGGTGAAGCCAGAACAGGTTTCTTACAGGCTGAGCGCGCCCATTTCTTCGTCGAATTCGAGGAACGGGTTCCTCCCCGCGACGACCGCATAGTCGGTAAGTTGCTCGATGCGCTTGCCGCCAACGGGCAGCGGGCTACCATGTTTTTCACGGGCCGCTATGCCGTGGAGTTTCCGCACATCGTAAAACGCACCGTGGCGGAGGGACACGAAATCGGATCACATTCCTACTCACACGCCGTGCTACCCGAGTTGGTGAATCTGAAAGAGTTTCGCACCGACTA
>CAVYXS010000208.1:0-12089 GCA_963772205.1 uncultured cyanobacterium | reverse complement strand
GTTTTTATAAACTCGAATATTGAGTTATTTTAGTATCAATAAATAATCATTCAGTTTCAGATAAGGTAATTCATGTTTAGAAGAAATACTTCATTTATTTTATTTATCATTCCATCAATTTTTACAATTATCTATGTCATTTTGAAATCTCTCTTAGTTTTTATTAATAAATAAGGTGCGTTTGCCCTACAGCAATGCTGTGCTCCTACGGCAAATGTGATCTATTTACCTGAAAATAGCTGTAATTATGCCCACCTACTTACCTGAATCGATAGTCATATTTGTCCGAAGGTGTCTATCTCTGCATCGGCAATTATTACTGGAATCATCCTGATTTTACACTAATTTCCGCCCTAATACTGTGTACGTTTTGATCCGGAAATTTATTTCCGGATCAAAGCTTAAACCCATTGAAATGCCGTTGTTTAATTCTGATCCATTTGAATGTAACAGTAGATACATTTTAGACTTAATTATTAGTTTTTAATACAAGATGTAGTTAAAAAAAACATATATCTTTAGTGTTGAAAACTATATATCTTCAGACATAGATATTTGCTGCATAACCTCGACACGATAACCGCTTCAGATGGAAGGCTAAAGGATGAAAGACTGGATCAAGCAATTAGTCATCTCTATAGTGTTATTGTCTAGTTTGTTGCTAGGAAATGATTACGCAGCAGCTAACCAGCTATCAAATTCAAATCTTGATGTGCAGGTATTAAATGCAGTCCCAGTAGTTGCAGAAAAAGTAACAAATACTGATCGTCCCCTTGCGCCAATAAAAAAAGAAGAGCATTGGCGATTTTGTGATCTAGCCGCAGGCACAGATAAAATAGTTAAAATCGAAGGAATTTTCACACTTTATTGCTTGGAAAACTCAGGCAAAATTTACTTAGAAATTACCCCTGAACAAATAAACAAAAACTACCTAGCTACAGTAACCCTAGAATCAGGAATTGGGGAAAGTGGGTTTTATAGTGGATTACCCCTGGCTGATTTTTTGTTTTACTTCCGGCGGGTAAACAATAATTTGCACTTTGTTCTTCGTAATGTCAAATTCCAGACGGAACCCGGAAAACCAGAACAACGGGCAATTGATAGATCTTTTAGCGATTCAGTTATTTCTTCACTGCCAATAGATAGAATTAATCTGCAAACTAAAAATATTTTGGTTAGCCTAGACGGACTGCTAATGCAGGATTTGCCGGGATTAACTCCTCTATTAAAATACTCTTTACATGCTGATTATCGCTTAGATACAAACAAATCATATTTTGGTGATGTCAACAGTTTTGCTAATAATTTAGAGATTGATTCAATTTATAATTTTTTATCATGGGAAGGCGCAAATTTAATTACCTTACCTGATAGTAGGGCACTCTCTTTAAAAGTACACTATAGTTTTTCTCAGCTAAAAGAAGACAGCGGCTATATTCCCAGACTTGCTGATGATAGAGTCGGATATTTTATTACTGCTTTCCGCCACTTTTCTGAAAATAACGCTCAAGAACCATTTGTCCGTTACATCAATCGTTGGCACCTCGAACCATCTGATCCTGATGCACCTTTATCTCCACCCAAAAAGCCCATTGTGTTCTGGATTGAAAATGCTGTCCCATACTCCTACCGTCAGGCGATTCGGGAAGGTGTACTGATGTGGAATAAAGCATTTGAAAAAGCGGGATTCCAAAATGCTATTGAAGTGCGCCAAATGTCTGATGATGCTGATTGGCAACCGGCAGATGTGCGTTACAATACTATTCGCTGGTTTAATTCTGTGGATGCAGGTTTTGCTAGGGGGCCAACGCGTGTTAACCCACTGACTGGGGAAATATTGGATGCAGATATTATAGTGGATGCTAATATGGTGCGTTCAATTCAACAACAATATAGTGCCTATGTGGAGTCTAGTGTTAAAGGTCAAGAGTTAAAAGTTAATCACCAAGGATTTGGTAATAGCAGTATTAGTCCTGTTACCGAATGCATTGATAGGGATTTACCACTTAATTCTAGACTTTTGACTGGAAATAGAGATTCTGACAGATGCTATAGTATGCAGGCTTCAGAGCAAGCAGCTATGGGAGCAGTGGCGTTGTCACTTTTACAAAACACTACACCCAGTAGTGCAGGGATGAAGGAATATGTGCATCAATATTTGCGTTCTGTCATCGCTCACGAAGTCGGGCACACTCTTGGTTTGCGCCATAATTTTCATGGTAGCACGATGTTAGCGCCAGAAGAATTAAATAATACTGAAATCACTCACAGCAAAGGTTTAGTGGGTTCGATTATGGATTATCTACCGGCGAATATAGCACCACAGGGAGTAAAGCAAGGTGACTATTTCCCTGGGGTTGTGGGACCATACGACGAATGGGCAATTGAGTATGGTTATAAAACCAGCCCACGGACAGATGTTGAGCTAACTATACCAGAAGCAGAGAAAAGTTTTTTAGCGCAGATTGCTTTAGCGTCGCCGCAACCAGAATTATCTTACGCCACTGATGAAGATATCTGGGACATCAATCCTCTGGCAAATGTCTGGGATATGAGTAGCGATGTGCTAGTTTATTCTCAGTGGCAAATGGATAACGCCCGCATGATGTGGCTGCGCCTAGATAAAGGTGATCTACCCAAAGGAGAAAGCTTAATTCACCTGCGGGGTTTATTTAATAGAGTGCTGCAATACTATTTTCGTAACGCCACCTTGCTGTCTAAATACATTGGTGGACAATCCTTTCGCCGTCTCCATGTAGGTGATGATACTTCCTGGGCATTTGTGCCAGTTTCACTCGTCAAACAACGTCAGGCGTTGACAAAATTACAAGAATATGTATTTGCCGAGGATGCTTTTAGTTTCTCACCCCAATTGCTCAATCAACTAGCACCGTCACGCTGGCAACATTGGGGAAGTCCAGTAGCTAATAACCGCCTTGATTATCCTATTCACGATCGCATTTTGAGCTTACAAAGTGCAATACTGCGATCGCTGTTAGATAGTGATCGCCTAAATCGGTTACAAGATATAGAATTAAAAACATTGCCAGGGTTAGCACTTACTATCCCCGAACTATTCGACACCATACAACAAGGTATCTGGAAAGAAATTTTAGCCCCAGAAAAACCAAAGCCAATTTCTAGCATTCGCCGTTCTTTGCAACGAGAACATCTGAATATTTTATTAGAAATGGTGTTGGGTAATACTAATGCACCTGAAGACGGGCGGACACTGGCTTGGTATGAATTGCGCTTACTGCAAAAAGCTATTGATATCAGGCTGACACAACTTGGCGAACACCTTGATATTTATACACTAGCTCACTTAGAAGTTTCCCGCGATCGCATTTCTAAAGCCTTCAGGGCACAGCTAGTTTCTAAGTAGCCATGAAAAAGGAACTAGTACAGCATGGCGGAAATAAACCCACCATTATGAACCTTGAAACAATCATCATTTGCAGTCTTGAGAAATGGTAGGCGTATTTACGCCGCACGGTACTAGCTAAAACTACTTTTAACCTTATTATTCAGTCTCCCACAATTTTGGTCTGTTTATTTACGCCGACCTGTACTAGCATGATTACTTGACATCTTGCCACACAGCAATTATCAATGGATATGCGATCGCAGGACACGTCGTGGTTTATGGTATCTATAAGATATTTTTGTCAAATCTTTAGGCTACTAAAATCAGATCATCCCATTCGCGAGGAAAATTAGGTGAATATAAATAAGACAATTTGAGACAGAGGAGAATCGAAATGGGACTGAGCGACGAAATTTTAAATTCTAACAACAAGACTTTGATTGTCAAAGACTTCTGTACGATGATAGACGAACAGGTAGCTTCTAAGACGGGAATCAGCGGTATTGGCATCAAAACCGCCTTCTCCGGCCTCAATAAAATTAAGCCAGGGTATATCTCCGGTGTCGTTGATCAAATCCTATCGCCTTGCTTGACTGCACTCGATCCCATCTGGACTGAGGGAGTGCAACAAGGTAAGCCTGTGCAATACCTGAAAGATAATAGCTCTCGGACTGCGGAAGCACTCCTGGGCGTTACCGACGAGAAAATCAAGAATACAAAGCGCGAAACTGTCCGAGGAATCTATAACAACTTGCGTAGTTCCGCCAAAAAACATGTGGAGGATGCAGTACCAAAATTAGCAGATATAATAGGTAAGTACGCTAATAAATAATGCAGAAAAAACCCTGGGAGTAGGTCGGGACAGACTGAAACAACCGTAACATTAAACTCAGATAGGACTTACGCACTCGTGACCAAAAATTAGCCTTTGCGATTAGGGACTTCCTACCCTTCGGGTTCTTTGAAAGAGTACGTAATCAGATAAAATCCTAGTCCGTGCGTAAGTCCTGTCAGAAAGTGATAACTCAACTAAATTGCGTCATCTTCGGGCGGCTCAAATTTATAACCAAAGCCCCGCACAGTTTTAATATATTCTGGTACACTACTGTCAACTTCCAGCTTTCTGCGAAGCTGACCGATATGCACGTCAACTACTCGTCCATCACCTACGTACTCGCAACCCCAGATTTTTTGAATTAGCTGTGGGCGACTCCAAGCTTGGCCAGGATGGCTGGCCAAAAAATGTAAAATATTAAACTCTAGGGCAGTTAAGCTCAGAGACTTATCGTTAAGTATCACTTCGCGTCCCTCTGGGTTGATAACTAATTGTTGGAAGACTAGGCGTTGTGTTGGCGAGGGGTTGATACTGCGAATTCGCCGCAAAAGCGCTTGTACTCGCACTTCCACTTCCGCCAGACTAAATGGTTTAGTCATAAAGTCATCAGCACCTGCGGCCAGGATTTTAATTTTATCGTTTTCTTCAGTTCGACTGGTCAGTATCATAACTAACACATTAGTGCGACGTTGCATTTCTTGACAGAGTTGGTAGCCATTCGCATCTGGCAAATTCCAATCGAGAATTACTAAATCGGGATTGAATTGATCAAACAAAGATAGAGCCATCTTACCGTCTGGCGCTGACTCTATCTGATATTTTCGACTTAAAAACCGATATATGAGATTTCGGACACCGAAGTCATCATCTACCAGCAGAATCTTTGCAGTAGTAGGGGGAACCATCACCATAACTTTCTAGCTTATTGTTGATTTAGCGATTTGCGATCGCGATAGTTATTCTTTGTCAAGCTCAACCTTGATGCACCTAAGTGGCTCTGGCTTTTTGTGTTAGTTTATGGACACAGACTTTTTTTTGAGTAAATATACTCATAGTGGCTTCTCCTCAGGTAGCTGCTGTTCGCCAGACATAGCCAACTTTTACTGGGCTACATTTAATTTTCCATTAAGTTTCTGCAAAGTGCAGCTATTGTGATGCTTACAAAATTTATAATCTTAATATATTTTTGGTATGAATTTAACTTTCAGCAGTAGAAGTTTAAATTTTTAGGCAATATTGAAATATTTTTTATTGGAAGTCGGCGAGAAACTCCACTCACTCTTGGGTGGAGAGGGACTAGAGTCTCACCGACTTTGGGCATTGGGCATTGGGCATGGGAGCATCTTGCTCCCTAATGTCCAGGAAGCGGGCTAGAGAGCCATCACTTTATGTGATCGCGTGTAGGGAAGACTACCGTGCCCTTACGAGTGTATAAGACTCAACCGATAAGATACAGCGCTTCCGGCTATTAGGCAATACAGTTTTTCTACCTGCCCCCCTCCTCTCATAGCTTTCAGCTTTGAGGATGTACCTCATAGCTGCCGGAAGTGCTGTAACGGCTCTATTTAAAGAAGTAAGTCTATGTCAAGAAATAATTTGAGAATATTCATCCGCAAGAAAGATAAATTTAATTTGTATTTATGGCTAAATTGCTGTTAGTGTCAACAGCAAAAAAACAGGAACAAAATTATGAGTAATAATTTATTAGGTGGTATCATTCCCTCACAACCACCTATAGATACACAGTCTAATGTTCATGTTCTAAAGTCGCGTTTGGAATGGGGTGAACCAGCTTTGACAATCCTAGATGTGCGCGATCGCAGCACCTATAACAACGGTCATATTACGGGAGCAATACCAACACCAATTGATGAATTGGTAGACCTTGCAGCATCATCTTTGGAAAAAGTTCGTGATATTTACGTTTACGGTGCGACTGAAGAAGAAACTGCTCAAGCTTCACAATTATTACGTGCTGCTGGGTTTGAACATGTATCTCAACTCAAAGGTGGTCTTAGTGCATGGAAGGCAATTGGTGGTTCAACAGAAGGTATTATTGAATCCAAAACTCCCCCTAGTTCAGGTGACTATAACGTCGTCTCTAGGATACAAGAACATTTAGAAGCTCAGAACAAAAAGGTATAGTTTAAGGCATTATAGCGTTTCTCTCTCAAGTGAAGTACAAGAACCCCACCCCCAACCCCCTCTTCGCTTGCGAGGAGCTTGCTCTGATGTACCTCATGTGATTAGGAAATGCTATAGGCAATAATTAAAAAGTTTTACCCTTGAATTTGGATAAAGCTTTTTTTGCTGACTAATTTAGGCAGGCATAATTAAACATAACTATGTTTTTTTATGCCCTATGCCCTATACCCACGAGTGATATTTATTTTGGTCTAATTACCTAATTAAACCTCGTCCATTTTGAAAACTGGAGTAGTGCGGGCAGCGTTCGACTGAGCGCTCACGCCGTACCCCTCCTCAAAAGCAAGCTGCGCGTAGCGTCCCGCACTTAAGTCTTGCCCGCTACCACCAGGGAGCAAGATGCTCCCACTACGTATGAACAACTATGGTTCTCAAAATAGATGTGGTTTAGTGTTCAAATAAATCTTTGAATTGTAATAAATCTAAGGATACTATAGTCGGCAAAACTTGAAAACATTGTTGAGCTAGTTCCCAGCGTTCTTCGCGTTGAAGCATAGCGATGAGTTTTTGCTGTACGCTGAGTAAGTAACGCACATCATTGGCGGCGTAACTCAATTGACGATCTGATAAATTAGCGGCGTTACCCCAGTCGGAACTTTGAGCGCTTTTATCCAGTTCTACTTGTTCTAACTCTTGCACTACGTCTTTAAGTCCGTGACGATTGGTGTAAGTACGGGCTAATTTACTAGCTATCTTGGTACAAAAAATCGGATTAACTGTAATACCCAAGTTGTAACGTAAAGTAGCAATATCGAACCGTGCAAAATGAAATACTTTGATGACATTCGCGGCTGACAAAAGTTTTTTCAGGTTTGGCGCCTCGGTTTGTCCTTGATTGATGCGAATTGCAGTCACTTTTCCTTCAAGGTTGCACAGCTGGACGAGACACAAGCGATCGCGCTGTGGTAATAATCCCATAGTTTCGGTATCGACGGCGATCGCCTCTGATTCTAAATACTGGGATAGAGCAGCATCACTAAGATCGCGATCGCTCACCTGAAAATCTTGTAAAGTCATAAATAATTAAAAAATAAATGTAGTGTCTACCAGACAAACGTCCTATTCGACACTACATTATTATTGTGCAAAATTATCAAAAATTAAATCTATCTACTGTGTTCTAGTATCGTAGGGTGCGTTAGGATTTCATCCTAACGCACCAAATCGTTGATGATGGTGCGTTACGCTGTTGCTAACTAAAGTCCTAAAACAGCGATAAATCGCTGACTACATAATAAGCATTGTTTGTGTGGTGAACCACTAGTACAGCTTGGCGGAAATAAGCAGGCCATTAAAAGCCACGAAAATTTGATTGCTCGCAAGGCTTAAAAATGGTATGTTTATTTACGCCGACCTGTACTAGTACCGTGCGGCGTAAATACGCCTACCATTTCTCAAGACTGCAAATGATGATTGTTTCAAGGTTCATAATGGTGGGTTTATTTCCGCCATGCTGTACTAGTGTGTTCTCGTGTGCAGAAAAATTTGCGTCAGATAGACTTCTCCTTGCTTATTGGCTGCAACACCAATTCCAGTTAGGTTATACTTACCTTTGATGTTCTCTAAATGTCCAGGGCTGTGAAGCCAACCTGTAACAGCTTGGGCAGCGGGATTGTTATATCCTTGATTAAAAGCCACATTTTCTGCCGCACTGTTATATATAATGGGGATAGATGTAACTCGTCGTTCAAATCCTTGATGGCTAAACGGAACTTTACCATTAGCCATATTTTGACTGTGAATCCTTGCCTGGCGAGTGATACTTGCATTAACGGTCAACTTTGCTAGCCCTTTAGACACCCGATATCGATTAATTTGCTCAAATACTGATTTTTCTAGAGCAGTAGTATTAAAAGTAGTCGTAGATGTTGTAACCTGAGAAGAAAGATTAGATAAGGGCTGATTATCGCTAGGTTGGTTTCCAGAAGTGTGATCTGGAAAAGGTAGCGTTGTGAATCCACTGGCAAGGACAAGCGTACTTAAAGCGATGCCAAAAGCAGTTTGTCGGAACATGAAGAATTACGCAATCTATAGAGTTATAAGACCTATACTCTAACTTATTGTTCCCTGGATATTTACCAGGATAACATTAAGGATTTATGAACTTGCTCAAGTTGAGCATTTGCTGCACTTGTTTATATCTAGTAGTCTATCGCATTACAGTATTTGAACCACACTGTAAGGGCACAGCAGTGCTGTGCCCCTACGAGGATCTGTGGTTTAATTAACTGAAAACGGCTGTAATTATGATGGTTACGTAGTGAGCGATTTATCGCTCATTAAAGCACTAAAGTGCTTACTACATACCGCTCAAAATTAATGAGACAGAGTCCTAATAGTCCGCCACAGGAACTTTGCTGAGTATGTAGTGAGCGATTTATCGCTTTTTTAGGACTAAAGTCCTAACTACGAAATAAGTATTGTTGCTTTGGTGGACTACTAGTACTGACGAACCCTACCAGATGGAAATATTTTCAGTAAATTTACGCGGGAATTAAAAACTTAGCTACAGTTTGTACATCCTTATCACCACGTCCGGAGCAGTTAATTACAATTCGGGGACTACCGCTAAGTTGAGGACAAAGGGTTTCCAAATAGGCGATCGCATGAGATGTTTCTAGTGCGGGGATAATCCCCTCTAACTGGGATAACCGTTGGAATGCTGACAATGCTTCTGCATCAGTCACACTATAATATTCAGCGCGAGCGGTATCTTTCAAATAGCTGTGTTCTGGCCCGACTCCGGGATAATCTAACCCCGCACTAATGGAGTGCGCCTCAATTACTTGTCCATCGTCATCTTGCAGCAAATAGCTCATGGCTCCGTGTAATACACCAATTTCACCTTTTGTCAAGGTGGCAGCGTGTTTGTTGGTATTTACACCTTCTCCTGCTGCTTCCACACCAATTAACCGCACCGATGACTCATGGAGAAACTCATAAAATAGTCCCATCGCATTGGAGCCACCGCCTACACAAGCCAAGAGAATATCAGGTAAACCGCCCCACTTTTCGATCGCTTGGGCGCGGGTTTCTTGCCCAATGACGGCATGAAAATCACGTACCATCATTGGGTAAGGATGGGGCCAGCTACTGAACCGAGGATGTAGTGAGTGGTTTCGACATTTGTCACCCAATCGCGGATGGCTTGGGAAGTTGCATCTTTGAGGGTTCCGGTGCCAGCAGACACCGGGCGGACTTCGGCACCCATCAGCCGCATTCTAAATACATTCAAGGCTTGGCGTTCCATATCGTGAACGCCCATATAAATGATACATTCCAGCCCAAAACGAGCGCAAACTGTCGCTGTAGCCACTCCATGTTGTCCGGCACCAGTTTCGGCAATAATCCGCCGTTTACCCATGCGTTTTGCCAACAATACCTGACCAAGGGCATTATTAATTTTATGAGCGCCAGTATGATTTAAATCTTCTCGCTTTAAGTAAATTTGCGCCCCAGTGCCATCGGGTCGGGCATAATGAGCGGTGAGACGTTCGGCAAAATATAAGGGCGTGCTACGTCCCACATAGTCACGCAACAACTGTTGCAGTTCTGCTTGACAAAGCCAGGGTCATTGCGGTATTGTTGATAGGCTGTTTCTAGTTCCGCTAAAGCAGGCATCAGCGTTTCGGGAACATACTTACCGCCGAAGCGTCCAAAGCGTCCTAGGCTATCGGGAACAGCCGCAGTGAGTGGGGTATTGGGGAGAGGGGAGTAGTAGTCACAGATTGGCTAAAATGACATAACAGAGTCTGTTTTAATTTTAGAGGCGATCGCTACTCTTGCTGGTGTCAATTTTCTCATAATCAACAATTTATGTCTACTTCCAATTCCCACCCTGACAAACGCATTATCTACCGCGAGTTTGGTGACGACAACTCCCCCGCCTTAGAAAGAGCAACTCCCGACTTACCCCCCCAGCAACAGAACCTGAGAGTGCAAGCCACCCGTTCTGGACGCAAAGGTAAAACTGTTACTGTGATTACTGGGTTTCAAACTCAACCAGAAACTTTAGCAGCTTTAGTCAAACAGTTAAAAACCCAATGTGGCACTGGCGGTACTGTTAAAGATAATGAAATTGAAATTCAAGGCGAACATAAGCAAAAAATTTTGGATATTTTGATCACCCTTGGTTATAAAGCCAAAATTAGTGGCGGTTAGGGATTTCAATTTGAAAAAATACCGAATTTGTCGGGTGCGTCAGCAAATCATGCAACTGCTGCACTTCTGGATATTTAGGACTGATGCACCTTACGAACTAAGCATCTCGACAAATGTTATCTTTGAGATGTCGAAACATATTTGAGCATTTGTCCATCATTTAAGCCAAATGCCGCTCATTTTGAGATTAATTAGGAGGCTGCAATGGATTTAGTTCGGATTCTGGCTGCCATTTTTTTACCGCCACTGGGTGTATTTTTGCAAGTAGGTTTTGGTTTAGACTTTTGGATTAATATACTTTTAACGCTTTTTGGTTATATTCCTGGGATTATTCACGCAGTTTGGATAATTGCGAAAAAGTAAATACACCTGGCGTTTGGGGCACGGCAATGCCGTTCCCTAACGAGTATTTGTGGTTTAATTAACTGGAATCTTGCAGCATTCTCAATCAAGTAACTGGTGCAATCTTAGAGGATGTTTTAAAAGTATTATATGCCACACCAAAAGCCTCAAAACCTAACCCCCCTACCCCCCTTCCCTACCAGGGAAGGGGGATTTCAAAGCCTCTCCCCTTGTAGGGGAGAGGTTTGGAGAGAGGTTTAGAGTATACTTTGCGACTTTTCAAACAACCTCTCAAGTAGAGTATGTTGGATTACTACTTAAGGAACTATCAATTATTTTGTAAATATGATTACATTGGCTTACACAAAAAGCTGATTTGTCACATTTGTGATGAGGTAATCTTTTTTGAAGCGGAGTTTCGAGTTATTTTTTTCACAAGAGAAAGTTAAAGATACTTGAAATTGTCTAGTTTGTTGTGTTACATTTGCCCAGATTTACCCTATAGCTGTTCTCAGTTCTGGAGTTTAGACTAAAAGCGATATGAGAGAACGCAAACCAAATGGAATTAGATGTTAAAAATATTATCTTGTCAGCCTCAAAGCATCCACGACCTTGAACAATTTTTGTGTAGTATGGTTGCAGAGAAAATAATACAATAATGATAATCATGAAAATGGTGGGAGAGAAACGAGCGACGCTCGTTTCTCTCCCACCCCCCTTATTCGATTATCATTATCAAATAATAAGCAAGAAAAAAAAGGGAGTCTGATTGAATACAGTCCCCCTTTTGGCAGAAGCTGAGAAACGAACTACCATTACTCACCTGCCAATATGAAACGTGCCAGATTAGAAGAATTCCGTCAAGCAGCCTACCAACATTTAGGCAGAGCTAAAGATGCTACGTTTGAATTGACAGATGCGATATTGCTGACTAGAAATGTTTATTGCCTAGCAGAGTTGTCCCTATCGCCAGTATTTAGAAGGAAGTGGCCAAGTATCTATGAGGCGCTACAAGATAGTAGACCACAGCGACAGAAATTGATGCAGCTATATATCAAACAGATACCAACTGTGGAGCGGCCTCTATTGGCAGGAGATCATACGAACTGATACACGACCAGATGCAGTCAAACTCAAAGAAAGAACTTATGAACATACTGCGACATCCATAGCCGGAAA
>CAVYXS010000207.1:0-14390 GCA_963772205.1 uncultured cyanobacterium | reverse complement strand
AGTGCCATCACGCCGCCACAGTTTTACTGTTTTGTCATAACTTCCGGAAGCCAGCATTTCACCCTTGGGGTCAAAACTGACACTAGAAACTAGCTCTGTGTGGCCTATTAAAGTTTTGTAAAGTCGGGTTTCCACTTCACCATGTTTACCATAGCGTTGCCAGAGTTTTATGGTGCGATCGCGACTACCAGAAGCCAACATCTGACCATCGGGACTCCAGGCGACGCTTAAAACTTTATCCTGATGCCCGCGTAGGATTGGTAATATTGGCGCATCTAGACGCCAAAGTTTGATACTTTTGTCATAACTTGCTGATGCTAGTAGGTTGTTATTTGGGCTGAAAGCTACACTAGCAACAGCATCGCTATGTCCTTTGAAGGTCTTGAGTAAGGAACCTGTGACACTCCAGAGGTTGATGCTGTTGTCATCATTTCCCGACGCTAACTTTTGACCGTCGGGACTAAAGCTGAGGCTCCATACTGTATTGCTATGCTGTTGTAGGGTTTTTGTGAGCCGAAAATCAACCTTGTTTTTAGCAATTTTGGGTTCGCGCTGCCAAAGTTTTATAGTCTTGTCTCTACCCCCAGAGGCTAAAATTTGACCGTTGGGGCTGAAAGCTACAGCGGTAACACCTTGCTGATGGCCTTGTAAAGTGGTGACTAAGCTACCGTCCCGCCGCCAGATTTTGACAGTTTTATCTTCACTGGCTGAGGCGAGAAATTGACCATCAGGACTGAAAGTTACCCAGTTAACCCATCCTTGGTGTCCCCTCAGTATTTTTACTAGGCTACCATCCTTGCGCCAGAGCTTGATGGTTGCATCTTTACTGCCAGTAGCGAGCAACTCACCGTCAGGACTGAAATTGACGCTATAAATCCAGTCTCCATGTCCTTCTAGGGTTTTGTATGGCTGTGGATCAAATAAGCCTGTAATCGGGTTTCTGTGCCACAGTTGCACGGTTTTGTCAAGACTGGCAGAGGCTAGGGTCTGACCATCGGGGCTGAAACTGAGGCTGGTAACAGCATCGCTATGACCTTTAAGCGTTTGAAGTAATGTGCCATCCGGACGCCAGAGTTTCACCGTTTGATCTGTACTACCTGATGCCATTAATTGACCATCAGGGCTGAAGGTTACACCCCAGACAATATCACGGTGTCCTTCTAAGCGATTGACCTCCTTGACTCCATAAACTGCTTGTTGCAGGGCTGTTACCACCCGCATCTTAGTATCTGATTGGATTCCATCTGCTTGCTTAAGTCTTCGCCAAGCCCGCAAACTTTCCAATAGGGCATCAAATTCTTTATTAGAAGCAAATAAAGCCTCACTTGCGGCAGTGATAGCACTAATTTTAAAGTTAGTTTCGCTGCGTTCAGCTCGTAGAGTTTGGCGAACTGCTGCTCTTTTTTGTAAGTCGGCTTGCCACCATAATGCCGCTATTGTTCCCGTCATGATTGCCAGCGCCATACCTGCTAGACGAGCTTCTCGCAATCGCTTTTGCAACACTACATTCAGCTTGTTCTTGAGATAGTTTTTCGGCCACTTTCAGCTCTAGTTTTTTCAAATCTTACTTTTTGGAGTTCGGCAACTATGCCATAGTTATTTTTCTGACGTATCGGTTCTACTAAATAATCGTGAACCAGTTGGTAGCGATCGCCTAACTCTTCTCGTTCTCTTAATACTAAACCGGAACCAACCAAAATTTCTAAAATTAATTCCCACTCTGAGTCGAAATTCGATACTATATCGTTATTTTCTAGTGCATCGGCTAAATCAGATTTTGTTTTTAGCGGTCGCGTACCTTTTTCATCAGTTAATTCAAATAATAATTTCCAACTCCGTTCTTCATTTTCTTCACCACAATCTTTAATCACTTCCTCCAGCCAGCGTTCTACCAGTTTTTCTGAGCCACCGCACAGCTTATATTGTTCGAGAGTGGTAATATTTTCTGCCTGCAGTTGAGCGCCGACTATTTGCAATTCAATCGGATGTACTTCTTTCAGTTCTCCTGCTAAATCATCTACTAATTTGTTGATTAATTCATTACTTAATTCATCGTGTGAACGTTTAGTGAGGCTGTGGATTATGCCGTAAGCATCCTGGACAGAAAATTTACCTAAATAATAGCGAATATCCTTGTCTAAAATGTTTTTATTAATTACACCTAAATCATATAATCCATCGCTATGTTTTTTGCTTAAACGCTCAAATTCCAATAAATAGTGTAAATAATCCTCCCTTAAAGAAAGAATTATTTTTACATAAGGAATGTTTAAACACTCGCTGAAAAATCTATAAAATTCGATTTTTTTAGCAGGAGAATTACTAATAAAGAAAAATTCTTCAAATTGATCAAAAATCAGAATTATTGTGTGATTTCGTTCTGATGCTAATCGAAATTTATCAATAAGTATAGTGGGTGTAATTTCTATAGCAACTGATATTTCTGTCTGTGCAAGTGCCTGATTAACACTACGCCCCAATGCTGTAACCCAATCAGTGTAAATAGATAAAACAATCGGCAACGGTATACGTTCACCAATTACTTTTCCCTTCAAAGACGGGACTAAACCAGCTTTGAGAATGGAACTTTTACCCACACCTGATGGGCCATGAATGACTGTAAGTTTGTAATCAGCACGGGTAATTCGTGCAATTAAACGATTGACATCTTGTTGGCGTCCAGAGGCTGCTATTTCTTGGGTAACTTCCTCAGGGATAAATGGGATTTTTTGTGGTTCCAATACAGGGTTAATTCTGTAACGTTGCGGTTGCAATTGACTAGCGCCAATGAAGGCACGAAAGCCGTATTGGTGTTCTATTTGAATTTTTTCTTGCTTGAGACTAAAGGCTTCTGCATAGTCATGTCGCTCATCAAAGTAGAGCGATCGCAATTCGTCTAAAATCTCTAAATACAGCGAAGGCTCATACTGTAGCTCACAGACTACCCTTGCCCATTCCAGGTGATTAATTGCTTCTTCGGACTCACCCAAATGCCGTTGTGTACGTGCTAGTAACAAAAGATATGAACTTTCTTGTTGTCGCGAAACTTCTGTTGCTAATTCGGCAATAGAAAGTGCCATATTCGCTAATTCCTGAGCTAGTACCCAATTCGACTCAGAAGCTGCTACCGCTGCTAAAAAGCCATAATCTTGGGCAACTTGGGCTGGATTACCATAAGTTTCGTGCAATCGCAAGGACTTTTGGGCTAATTCTTGTAACTCTTCCCAAGCTTGTAAGCGTTGTAGCATTTCACAAGCAGGTAAAATGAATTTGGCCACTAAATCTTGTCTTTGTGCTTGTTCCAATACCTCCAGGCATTTTCTAAACCACAAAAGAGCATCTTGCCAGTAGCTGCTGTTAGCACCTTGATACAAGTCTGCCATCCGGCGATAACACAGCCCTAGGTGGAATATTACTACCGCCTGCCGCAGCAGGGGAGGGGATGGGAGCATTGGGGGATGGGGGGAATATACTTCAACATTCTCTGCTAAACCCCTAAATCCGCTTTCCGGTGAACCAACTTGCTGCCACAGTGCTAAACTTCTTTGATAATGAGTTAAAGCAGCATTGATTTGATCGTTGGCGTATTCATCACGCCCCAAGACAAATTCTAAACTGGCTTCTAATTCTGGTTCTAATTTTATATTATACAGCCGTAGCAAATCATTACGGGCGGATTCAATTTCACGGCGGTGTTGAGATTGGGGAGCTAAATCAAGAGCAGCATTAGATAAAAATTTATCGGCGCCGGCTTCTATAACTTTGGCAAATAGAGAATCTGTTTCTTGTCGGATCAAAGCAATTAAATATTCTTGTGCCAGTTCAAATTTGATGGTGGTTGCAGCCCAGCTTTTAAAATCAGGTGCTAATTTGGAAAGCATTGAAGCCACGTCATCTTGTAACCATAACACCAGTGGAAAAGGAAAAGTTGCGGCGTAAATATCTCGTGCTTGGTTAATCCCACTGAGTAAGTCTTCTAGGGCGATAATTGACTCTAGACCAAAAACCATCACAGCTGATGGTAAAGCATCTGTGAGTACGGCAGGATGATCTAAAAATAGTTCTGAGACTATTGTGGTGTGTAAGGAAGTACTTGACGGTTTAAGAACTAATTCTCGTAAATTTATGTCTTTGGTGAACCAGCGGAGATTTTCCAACATTTTCTGGACTAATTGCCCATAATTGCACCGGACTAAAATCAGCGCAAATTGACCTTTGGAGAGCTTGATAGCTCGAATTAGCCTTTGCAGAGCTTGCTGATTGTCGTTGGCGATCGCTGCTGTGAATTGCCACTTTGTCATAACTCAAACCCGGGCTAGAAAGAAATAAACATTGCACCTTAAAAATCAAAAAAGCTTTGAGTGCCTTTATTAATTTTAATGTGTCATTGTTCAAATATTGTGAATATCAGTAAGTATGTTGCAAAGAAAATTTGCAACTATCCTGAAGATGTCTAAACTTCAAATTAAAATTCTTAATCATAAATTCAAATTGCCCACAATTGTGAAGTTTAAATTTTGATTTGCATCAGGTACTGACAGGACCTGAGGGAAAAAACACCTGAGTACTGGGTAAAAAGTAATACTTTTTATTCTCCATTCCCCAGGAATGCACTGAGCAGTTCGACAGGTGGACAGTAACCCTTGCCGAACGCCAGTGCATCCACACCAGAAGGCTGGAAGTTTCCCCAGTCGCCAGTTCAAGAAGAGTACTATTTTTTTCCTGCCAAGTACGGACTTGTTCTGTTTCTGCTAATGCTGGGCTGATACCGAACCACCGCCCTATGGGATCGCGGTATTCAAACAGATACATACTTCGCAGTAAGCTCTGGTAATCAGATTCGCCTTTAACACTTTGCTGTTGCACTACTTCAAATAGTAATTTCCACTGATATTCATCAATAGCTAATAATAAATCATCGCGGTAGTCCTTAATTACAGCTTCTAAACAATCCTGGGCAAAAGGTGGATCTTGTCGTTGTAAGCAGCTATAAAGTAAGCCTAATAAATTACGGATGTGACCACCACTAACACGACATATCCGATCCAAGGTTTTGGGATCATCAAATAAATCTGTGATTAATAACTCTCTCTCATTCCAAGGAATTTGTGGAAAAGATCGAGCTAGCACTAGCTGGCGCAATAGTGACATTCCGGGTTCGTAGTCCCTACCGTCTCTTTGGCGTACTAGTACCATTGGTAAAACCTTGGGCGCAATCCCTCCCCCTAAACGATTTTTGAGTGTTTCATACTCATTGGAAAAAATTAGGGCTAGGGGAATTGTGTAAACTAAGTGGCATTTGAGCCGGCGTAACTGTTCGCCTCGATCGATAAAAAGATACTCTGGTTGGGTACGCCCAGAGGCCACAGGACGCATATCCACTCGATCTAAGTTATCAACGATAACTACCAAGCCTTTTTGACCACGCTGCTTTAGCAGCTCTACAGCCTTGGCTAAAATTTCTTCGTTAATCGCTTGCAAAATGCTATTGGTACGTGGTTCTAGATATTGTCTGAGTTGATTACGAGTTTGGGCGCTATCTTTAGTTTTGGCAGTAATTTTGGCAATACCCAAAGACAACTCGGCTTGTCCTGATATCTCTATCGGGCTTTGCAAAAATTCGCCGATTTCTTTAAACAAACTGGTAAAGTAACCCGGTTTCAGTTTAATGCCAATTCCTTCTAAACTGACACTGACTTGACGGGCTACACTCAGCAAAATATCGCTGATATCAAGATCTGCCATATCCAGGTCTTGACTGGATTCAAAATAAACTACATGAAATCCTGCTACTTCCAGTTCTGCCTTGAGGCGTTGCAATTCTGTGGATTTACCACAGCCAATATGACCCGTAAATAACTGGCACGTGGGCTCATCTGGAGAAATCCGGCTGATAGTACGTTGCAATTCTTCAACAATCTTGCAACCACGTACATCAGAAAAATCTATGTAATACTGGCGATCCATCTCGTCACCCATATTTAGCGTGTAGCTAGGGTTACATGCTTTATAAAAACGTGACAAATTCAGTGTCGTTTTCATGTAGATGCAAATTCAATGGTATTTAATATACAAAACATCTCTGCCTAATATCTAATTACGTAGTTCCCTCGCAATTTGGATTTTGCTTAGGAAATCGCTGTCAGCGCAATTGCTACAACTAAGTATCAGTAGTAGGAGAGAGATTAATTGTCCGTTATACGTTCAACGTATCTGTCCTTTTTACAGTCTGCTGTTAAGCTTTTGACAATCTAGAGTTTTTCCCTGTTGTGGCACAAACCTCTATTGCTTAGTCGCTTTGTAAAAAAAATACAAAGTATTACACCTCTCAGTCTGTATAGCGGCTGATGAAGTATAACTTGTATTGATTTTAGCAACATATTCAGGAATCAGGTCATGCTAGAGGTATCATTTTAGATGAATCCTGTCAAGACACAATAGTATAGTATTATAAGCGGCATAAATTAATATTTTATAATTATCAAAAAAATTTTTAACTAAGTTATCGTAAGTCCTATATATTTTGACTGTTACATTTGATCACAGTCAATTTTTGGTAAATGACCGATAATCCGTAAATTTGGTAATCACACTTTTTGCGTATTATCACTATATTGTTATAGTATTATATAAGACTAGATACTCTTTGTTCGTCAATACCTCTTATGTAGCCTTATGAGCAGATAATGGCGCTCACACCACAGAAAAAAGGCTACACTCGATCCACCCCTAGAAGGAGTGGGCTTTGTACTCAAAGTTCTGTAAAGTATTACTAAATGTGAAAAAAATGTTGAGGAGAGCGACTCATAGAAGCCGAGAGGGTTTACTAAAATTCAATGATGATCACCGCGCATCAACAAAGTGGACTGAAACCAAAAAGGGGGTTGAATGGCTGAGATAGTATCAGTTTCCCGCATGGATTTAGCCCAGCGCCGTAAGAAATTACGTCGGCAGAGGCAGATGAAAAATCTTCAGGCGATTTGGCGAACTGCTGCCATTAGTGGTCTAGCGGGTGGTTTATTGTGGCTGGTAATCCAACCTATGTGGGTGCTAAATGCTCCCACGCAAATTGTGATGAAATCAGGCAATGAATTACTGACGCCGGAGACGATTAAGTCGCTAGTAGTGTTATCCTATCCCCAGTCTTTATGGCGGATTGAACCGTCGGCGATCGCCAACTCTTTGAAGCAAGAACCAACTATTGCAGAAGCAACCGTTAGCCGTCGATTGTTTCCACCTGGATTAATCATCGAAATCAAGGAACGAGTACCTGTCGCAATAGCTCAAATGACCAAGAATCGCAATCCAGTTCCTGGGAATAAACAAGTATCTGTGGGCTTACTAGATGGAAGTGGGGTTTGGATGTCTTTAAAAAAATACACATCACTTAATCCCACTGCACAACTGCCCAGTCTCACAGTTATTGGCTCTCCAGAACAATACCGATCATATTGGACTGAACTTTATGAAGCTGTCAGCCAAAGTTCCGTAAAGATCACGGAAATTGATTGCCAAGATCCAACGAATGTCATTTTGAAAACAGAACTGGGGAATGTGCATCTTGGGGCGCCGAGTTCCCAGTTACCTCAACAAATCAAGCTACTCGCCCAAATGCGATATTTACCCTCTAAACTCAATCCTGCTCAAATAGAGTATATTGATATTAAAAATCCGGGAAGTCCATTAGTACAAATGAACCAAAAAAATCCCAAAATTAACTCCCGAACTCCTTAGAAATATCAGGTATCTTTAATATATCTAAAGCTCTTGGCAAATTCAGAAGTTTTATGCTGATAAATATATTTATTGTTGTCAGTTTTTCCGTAACCCAGACACAAGTCGGCGTTAACTTCTAATTAAAATGGGAGGATAAATCATAAAACCTCCTTTGGGAGTAAAAAATCCTCAATTGTTACCCGAACATCTAGTGATGGGTTGCAAGATGTTAGACAATCTGATGATGGCGTTTGGTGCCCAAAAGACCTTTTGGCTATCCAATGTTGGAGTCAACCCAGAGTATAAAAGAGAAAAGTTCGTGAGTTTTTCATTCAGAGCTAACTCACAAGGAGAAGACACTAGTACCGTGCGGCGTAAATACGCCTACCATTTCTCAAGACTGCAAATGATGATTGTTTCAAGGTTCATAATGGTGGGTTTATTTCCGCCATGCTGTACTAGTCTTAGACGCCCTCCGGGCGGCTTTTCAGGGGGCGGAATTTCTGTGCTGCTTCAGTCCATTTCCGTAATCATTGCTTTGTATCCATTGATGCTAACTTCTGAGTGCCGCCATCTCTCTTGAGTTGCAAAGCATCTTGGGGCATACCTAGTTTGTTAACGGCACTAGCAAGGGCGAAAAGTAATTCCCAACTTTATGAAGGGATATAGAGGAACTACCGTTTGTGTCTGTAGTGGTTGATCCATTAAGAATGCACTTGTCTAATTGAGGCTGACGCTTTGACTAGATATGAGTAGGTTTGTGTGAACAGTTCCTATAGACTAGAATATTGCTCCAAGCAAGTGTTCGTTAAGGTACACCAAACAGCAAATCATTCAGGGTTTTCTATCAACTGACCGGCAAATTTTCCTTGCCTCCAACTTCAGGATAGGTAAGTAGAAGGCTAATTTTTTTGTCTGAAAAATGCAATCATTCCCAATGGTAAAACCTATGAACCATATTATTCAGGCAGATAAGACGCGCCACGGCGCGTCTTTACAAGTTATACTATCTGCTCGTAATTTTGGGTGTGGAGTTGCTTGTACAGCGATTAGCTATCTACCTAAATCGTCACAGTTCTCCTGGGATACCAATGCTGAAAGCAGAAATAATTTTTCTTTTCAGCATTATTCATTGGTTTTATGTTTATCTTTATACAGATATACCAGGGAAGTTGTGGCGGTTAAGGAAAAAAAAGCCAACACTGTTATTTGTAAACTTAATGACAAATCGAAATCATTAGTAGAGATAGGAGGGCATGGGGAATGCCAAAGGGATACCAAACCAAATCGGCAACAAGGGAGTGAAGATATTAATTTTTGCTGGAAGTTATACAGACATTTTTTAAGTAAATATCGGTATACTTCTCTAGAATTGGTTGTGCGCTCGGCTGCGTTAACGCCTGATCACATGGCAAAGTTTCGCACTTGCAATCCTGTTAGGGTTGGAAGTAGTGAGAACAATAAAGAACAGTGCCATAGCTTGTGGCAGTGTCAAACTCAAGTTGGCTCTTAGGTGAATTCCACCTGAAAAAGTCGTTTATCTACCCTTTCATAAATCCAATGACACTTGATAATAACCAAGGGCTTACCTATAAAAACTCCCAATCTGTTGGGCAACCAGGATTCTCACTGGCTGTTAATTCGACCAATCCTTTTAATAGCTCTGGGCTGAACTTCTCACAAAATCATGACGGTAAGAAAATTACTACTGAAAATCACCGCATTGGCGAAATTGTTCCCGGTCGGGTCGCCAATATTAAAGTGATTGGTGTGGGTGGCGGCGGTGGCAATGCTGTTAATCGCATGATCGAATCTGATGTTAGTGGTGTAGAGTTCTGGTCAATTAACACCGATGCTCAAGCTCTGACCCTAGCTGGCGCTCCTAGTCGCTTACAAATAGGACAGAAGCTGACACGGGGTTTGGGTGCAGGTGGTAATCCTGCTATTGGTCAAAAGGCGGCTGAGGAATCGCGGGACGAAATTGCCACGGCTTTAGAGGGTGCTGATTTAGTATTTATTACTGCTGGTATGGGAGGCGGTACGGGAACGGGTGCAGCGCCGATTGTCGCGGAAGTAGCCAAAGAAATGGGCGCTCTGACTGTGGGTGTGGTGACACGTCCATTTGTGTTTGAGGGACGCCGTCGTACTAGCCAAGCAGAGCAAGGCATTGAAGGGTTAAAAAGTAGGGTAGATACGCTGATCATCATCCCCAATAACAAGTTGTTGGAAGTGATCCCCGAACAAACACCTGTGCAAGAAGCTTTTCGTTATGCAGATGATGTCCTGCGTCAAGGGGTACAAGGGATTTCTGATATCATCACGATCCCAGGCTTGGTCAACGTTGACTTTGCTGATGTCCGAGCGGTGATGGCAGATGCAGGATCGGCATTGATGGGAATAGGGGTGAGTTCTGGAAAATCCAGAGCAAGAGAAGCCGCGATCGCCGCTATTTCCTCCCCACTACTAGAATGTTCTATTGAAGGCGCTAGAGGGGTTGTCTTTAATATTACTGGTGGTAGCGACCTCACCCTCCATGAGGTGAATGCTGCTGCAGAAACAATCTATGAAGTGGTTGATCCCAACGCCAATATTATTTTTGGCGCTGTAATTGATGACAGGCTCCAGGGTGAGGTCAGAATTACTGTCATTGCTACTGGGTTTACAGGTGAAGTGCAAACAACACCACAACAAAACGTAGTTAATGCCAGAGTAGTAACCCCATCTACAAAACGACCCACATCACAGCCACCAGCTGTTAATTCCCCAGCACCAGCTCCGGAAACTGAAAAGAAACCTATATTGGATATTCCTGATTTTCTACAACGGCGGCGGACACCACCTAAGTAATATTCAGATTTGGGTGTTGAGATTTTAGATGATTTTCAGGTCTCGAATCAAGTTGAATGCTGTATACAATCTACTAGTTCTAGGGTTTCACCTGAGATAGGGGTCAGCAATTCTATGGCTATCCCCAAAGATGTCCATTGGTGATGAAATTCCTCAAAGCTAACCACAGTCCAAATTAATCTGGGCACGAGTCAGCAGACTCCCATGTCCCTAGCAATGCTTTGGCACAAAACAGCGGGGGACTGGAAGGTACTAGTGCAATAAGTAAAAAGTAAAAACAAAGAATACTTATACCGCAAGCTTTTTACCCATTCCAGATGGTAGGTTTATTTTCGGCGTATTGTACTAGTAGGAACTGGGAAATAAATATTTTCATTTCTTAGTTATGTACGAAATATACCAGTGTACAGATAGATGAGGACATAAACTAATCATAAAACCCTTACAAGAAGGAACTTTCAAGTCTGTTGCCTGTTGCCTGCTATACATAGATATTTGTCTTAAAAGCAGCAAAATGTAACTAACTACTGATGCGATCGCCCGTTTTTTGCATGTATCTTGTAGCTATATACTTTAGCCCTTTTAACTGGGATAAATTCAGGTGCTAGGACGCTTGTAATGACTGGGTTGCTTCCTCAGTTAAATTTTGAATGAGCAAATTGCTGTGGTTTGTCTTCAAGCCTTAAGTGACTGGACTGGCCGTTGATGAAATAGCGATGTTTCATCTGTAAGCTGGATACAAGCAGCCTCTACTACTGTTATTTATACCCTGTCTGCCATTGTCTATGCTTGCCAAAATGCCAGAAAAACTACATAGATGTCGTTCAAATCTTGAACTAAGAACTGATTTTTTTACTGAGGCTCACCAAGGCCTTCTGGTAGGGTAGGAGATAAAAACACGAGAAAAAGTCAATTATTTTGGTTTTTTGGGTTTTAAAGTCTGCTCAAGCCATTGAATTACTTGATAACCTAGACGAGTACCATCTAGTCGGTCGATTTCGCGAAGTCCGGTAGGACTGGTGACGTTGACTTCGGTAAGGTAGCCGCCAATAACGTCAATACCCACAAAAATTAAACCGTCTTGCCGTAATTTTTCAGCTATTTGGGTACAGATTTCCTGCTCCCTTGGGGTAATTTCAGTTTGAGCGACAGTACCACCAGTGGCCATATTATTGCGAAAATCACTACCACTAGAAAGGCGATTGAGGGCGCCAACTGGTTCGCCATTCAGCAGGATAATCCGCTTGTCTCCCTCTTTTGCTGCGGGTAAATAGGTTTGCACCATCACTGGTATTCGACCTTGGAAGGTACTGAGTTCGACAATCGAGTTGAAATTGCGATCGCCTGATTGTAAAAATAAAATCCCTTCACCAGCTTTGTTACCCAGTGGTTTAAGAACCGTTGCCCCTTTTCCTGTCACAAATTGCCGGATAATTTCTTTATCAGCACTGACAATTGTTTCTGGAATCGCATTGGTAAACTGCAGAGCATACATTTTTTCGTTTGCTTGGCGAATACCACTAGGACTGTTAATCACTAGGGTTTTGTTTTGGTCAATGTAATCCAGAATGTAGGTAGCATAGAGATAGGAGTCATTCACGGGTGGATCTGTCCGCATGAATACAGCATCCATTGTTTCCAAGGCAATTAAGGAACGAGCGCTCAATTTATACCAAGGATTCGCCGCTATCCAACGTCCCTCCACCAACTGGACTGGTACAAGTTCTACTTGCTGTAGCACAGCCGAAGCTTTACCCTCTACCACACTTAGCAGGTTTGCTTGCGTCACCCAAATTTCATGACCCAATATTTGTGCTGCTTCCATCAGAGCAACACTGGTATCATGACATGGGTCGAGTTGATGGATGGGATCAATGATAAAAGCGAGTTTCACGGTTTTTGCCTCAATCACCAGGAAGGTTAATGGATATTCAATTTAGATTATCTCCTGATGTTCTGACCGATTAACACTTGCTTTTCATGGGAAACCAACTATCACAGCTCTTTAGCAGTCAGTAGCTCATCGAGTTTGTTTTGACGCTCTAAAGCGTGAATATCATCACAACCACCGATATGTTGATCGTTGATGAAAATTTGTGGTAATGAACGGCGTCCATTTGCCCGTTGAGCCATTTTATCTCGTGCTGCCTCATCTCCATCAATGCTGTATTCGATAAATTCCACCCCCTTCGTGTTTAGCAAACTTTTAGCACGGATGCAAAAAGGGCAAGTCCTCCAAGTGTAGATTTCTACTTTGGCAGCCATAAAGTCCTCTACTTGATTTAATACTTCTTAATTTTAGAACCTTGGCACTGGCGATCGCCGCTTGATGCTGTTTTGCTCTAAACCTCAAAAGCAGTCCAGTAGTCATGAACAGGGACTAGGGACTAGTCGTCTACCAAAGCAACAATGCTTGGTTCGTAGTCAGGACTTTAGTCCTGAAAAAGCGATAAATCGCTCACGACATACCAAGCATTATTTGTGTGGCGAACTATCAGCGATTAGAGAGTAATAATTTTTATACAAACCCTAGCACGTTTTTCAGTATTAACTCCAGGCGTTGAACCATAGTTAATATTTATTTGCGTCCTGTTACTGAATTAATTATATTAGACTCTAAATACATATTACCTCAGAAATAACACTGAGAAATACTGGCTATTCCTAATTATATTCAGTAATAACAACTAAGCAAATTGTACTTAATGTATAGAGATGTTATGGTTAAAGATTGATCATTTCGTCCTTGAATCATAAGAATCAGCGCTTTTTTGTCAGATATACCTGGTCAAAACCAGCACTACTAAGTAGCTATTTCATCACTTTTGTTTCGTCAATTTGGATTTGGCAGGCAGTAACAGGTTGTATTTACTACAAATAACAATAATTATACTTAATTTGCTGCTCGACGCACCCAACCGTTGATGGTAAATCGACTATCGCCAAAAGCTTTGGAAGGACAACTCACTGGTAATACTTCGTGCATATAGCGGCTGAGGAAGAATACAATGCTGTTGTTGCGAGGTTCGACAATTTTAAAAGTCTCAGCACTTACATAAAAGTTATTCACAACCTTGCTATCGTAAATTACCAATTCACCGCCAGAGAATGGCTTTGGTTCTTGATAAAAGTAGTATACGTAGGTTAGTTCTCTGGTAGCGGTATCTTGGCTACCGTTATCATTATGCACTTTGTAATAATTTCCATCATTATGTGTAGTTAGTTGGCTTTCGATTTGGGACACAGAAAATGATGGTAGTTGTAATTTATTTATGACATCAGGAATTGTCTCATGAATTCGCTTGATAATCAGGTCATTAAATTCAGGAAATGTATATAAAACTAGAGATTTGCGATAATTAATATCATTGGTAGAAGTGCTTGTAGGAACAAATTCTGATTCTTTTTCTAGAACGTATTTGATTAAGCCTTGATATTGTTCTGGTTCGAGAAAATTATCTATTTGGATATAATAAGAAGGTACAATATATTCAGTTTCAAGTTTGACTTCTTCTATTTGTTGTACCAAAATTGGTGGTTCTGTTATCACACCAACAAGGTTTTCGCTGGGAAAGCACAAAACAGAACGACCTTCATTTATGGGAATTTGAAATAAGCCATTGCCAGTATATTCTTGTTTATCAGCACGATCCACAAGAATTTTTAATAGATTATGAAGTAGAGATGCATCTGATTTTAAATAAACGGTGTATTCATGTCCTCCTGCTAAAAGAAGCTGAACTTTAACATCTTGGGATTCAAGGTTTTGGTAAGCTGATTGCATAAGTGTGATCTGGTATTATCTTAATAATTAGGTTAGTGATTTC
>CAVYXS010000206.1:0-14607 GCA_963772205.1 uncultured cyanobacterium | reverse complement strand
CTACCAACACCAGTACCCATACCCGCGCCAGTACCAACACCCGCGCCAATACCAACACCCGCGCCAGTACCAACACCAGTACCAACACCCGCGCCAATACCAACACCAGTACCCATACCCGCGCCAGTACCAACACCAGTACCCATACCCGCGCCAGTACCAACACCAGTACCCATACCCGCGCCAGTACCAACACCAGTACCCATACCCGCGCCAGTACCAACACCAGTACCCATACCCGCGCCAGTACCAACACCAGTACCCATACCCGCGCCAGTACCAACACCCGCACCAGTACCAGTACCCCCACCAACACCAACACCAGTACCCCCGCCAACACCCCCAAGAACAACTACATGAAGGCAATACCGTATTTTTTATGACCAATAAAATATAGGTTGTAAAAAATATTTTATTAAGGAAGCTTTAATCAGATTATGGTTAGAGATTTTTAATAAACTATGGGTAGATTGATACTACATATCGAGGGCAGAATGATAAGTAGTAAATTACTCCCTCAAACACCTTCATCGAAGCAAAAGTGATCAACCCCTAACACCAAAGCATCAGCTAACGCTAGATTAAATCAAGGGCAGGACTTAGGCAAAATCGGTGAAAATATTTTGTAGTTTAATGACAATTTCTGCGTGATATCCGAAAAATAAATGTCGCAAAAAAGACGATATAATTTATGACTTTTGATTACGATCTGTTTGTAATTGGTGCCGGATCTGGGGGTTTAGCGGCTTCCAAGCGAGTCTGCTAGCTACGGGGCGAAAGTGGCGATCGCTGAAAATGATTTAGTTGGGGGTACATGTGTGATTCGCGGTTGCGTGCCCAAAAAACTTATGGTCTATGGCTCTCACTTTCCTGCACTTTTTCATGAGGCTGCAGGCTATGGCTGGAAAGTTGGTGATGCACAATTGGACTGGGAATATTTCATCACATCCATAGATAAGGAAGTCCGCCGTCTGTCGCAACTACACATCAGTTTTTTAGAAAAAGCTGGAGTAGAACTAATTCCTGCTCGTGCTACTTTCGTAGACCTCCACACAGTAGAAGTTGATGGGCGGAAAATTACAGCCGACAAAATTTTAATTGCTGTTGGGGGGCGTCCAATCAAACCAGATTTGCCTGGTATAGAATATGCCATTACCTCCAATGAAATATTTCACCTAAAATCACAACCCAAGCACATTGCTATTATTGGTGCTGGTTATATTGGCACAGAATTTGCTTGCATATTGCGCGGTTTGGGTTCCCAAGTGACACAGATTATCCGCAAAGACCTAATTTTGAAGGGTTTTGATGAAGATATCCGTACTGGTATTCAAGAAGGAATGGTAAATCACGGTATTCATATCCTCCAAAATACTGAAGTGACAGCAATTGAGCAGGTGCCAGAAGGGTTAAAGTTAACGTTAACTGGGGAAGATAAAGAACCAGTAATTGCGGATGTATTTTTGGTGGCGACTGGTCGTACTCCTAATATAGATGGACTAGGTTTGGAAAATGCTGGGATTAATGTCGTTCCCAGTTCTGTGGAAGGTCCGGGATACAACACCACAAATGCGATCGCTGTTAATGAATATAGTCAAACTAGTCAACCAAATATCTTTGCTGTGGGCGATGTTACCGATCGCCTAAATTTAACACCCGTAGCAATTGGTGAAGGTCGCGCCTTTGCTGATAGCGAATTTGGCAACAATCGCCGAGAATTTAGTCATGAAACTGTTCCTACAGCCATATTTTCTAGCCCGCAAGCCGCAACAGTCGGCTTAACCGAAGCCGAAGCACGAGAAAAACTTGGTGATGCAGTCACAATTTTTCGCACCCGCTTTCGCCCGATGTACTATAGTTTAACCGGTGGACAAGAACGAACCATGATGAAGTTGGTCGTCGATGCCAACACTGATAAAGTTCTCGGCGCTCACATGGTGGGAGATAATGCAGGTGAAATTATTCAAGGTGTAGCGATCGCTGTGAAAATGGGCGCTACCAAAAAAGACTTTGACGCTACTGTCGGTATTCATCCCTCAGCCGCTGAAGAATTTGTCACCATGCGCTAAAAGGGACTAGTAGTCCACCAAAGGAATAATGCTTGGTTTGTAGTTTACCCCTCCGGGGATCTTGCTACGCGTAGCGTCTGTCTACGACACGCTCCGCGTAAAGCCTACGGCATAGCTCCGCTTACGCGTAGCGTCCCGCTCTTAACGCAGAGAGGACTTTAGTCCTAAAAAAGCGATAAATCGCTGACTACATACTAAGCATTGTTTGTGTGGTGAACCACTAGAGATTAGGGGACAACTGACTTATGAGAAAACTTTCATGGCTACTGAGTACATTTATCTTCACGGCTTTGCTTCTAGTCCTAATTCTGCCAAAGCCAGAGATATAGGCGATCGCTTTGCCGAAATTCACACAAACCTGAAAATTCCTGATCTAAATGCTGGTGATTTTTCTAACTTGACAATCACTCGTCAGCTAACTCAAGTCGCAGCGGAATTTCCTGATGATTATTTACCAGTGACGCTGATCGGCTCAAGTTTGGGCGGTTTGACTTCTGCCTATTTAGGGCAGCAAAATTTACAAGTGCAACGGCTAGTTTTACTAGCACCAGCTTTTGGGTTTTTATCTCACTGGTTACACAAGCTAAGTGATGAAGCCGTACAGCTTTGGCAAGAAGAAAAATATCTCATGGTTTACCACTCTGGGGCAGGGCAATCCCTCCCCCTAAGTTACAATTTCGTGACGGATGCAGCCCAATACCAAGAGACGATTTTACAACGCCCCATCCCTACCCTAATTTTGCATGGCAAAAAAGATGAAGTTATTCCCATTACAGCCAGCCGCGATTTTGCGCGATCGCGTCCTTGGGTGGAGTTAGTCGAACTCGACAGCGATCACGCTTTGCTCAATGTCATGGCAGAAATTTGGCAAGCAATTCGCCTCTTCTGCCAGTTACCTTGACGCTCTAAAATATTAGATCCTTAATCTAAATATTCACACTCTAGCCTCTAGCCTAAAACTATGCTTCCTTTCATCCGCTCAGATTTAGCTAAATTTACCGCGTACAAACCTCACCCTAGTAGCGATACAGATGGATCTGTTTCAGCCCAGTTTGATCGGCTGGATACGAATGAAAGCCCTAATGATTTGCCACCTGAGTTAAAAGAAAAACTAGCTTGGACTTATCAGCAAGTAATTGAAACAAATCGTTATCCTGATGGGGGACATCAGACACTCAAGGAAGCGATCGCTGAGTATGTCAATGAGTCGGCCTCTCTTTCGTCATCTTTTGTTACTGCTGCCAATATTTCTGTGGGTAATGGTTCAGATGAACTGATCCGCTCTTTATTAATTGCTACCTGTCTAGGGGGAGAAGGTGCCATTTTAGTTGCCAATCCCACTTTCTCAATGTACGGGATTTTGGCTCAAACTTTGGGTATTCCTGTGGTAGCAGTGGCTAGAAGTGAAGTTAATTTTGAAATTGACTTAAAAGCGGCGCAGTTAGCTATTGAAAACACTCAAAATCCCCCTATTCGGGCTGTTTTTGTAGTTCATCCCAATTCCCCTACTGCCAATCGCTTAACTAAGGCTGAATTAGCTTGGTTAAAAAGTTTGAGTCAAGATATTTTGGTAGTCATTGATGAAGCGTATTTTGAATTTAGTCAAACTACCTTAGTTAGTGAATTAGCACAGCGTCCTAATTGGGTAGTGTTACGCACTTTTTCTAAAGCTTTGCGGTTAGCGTCGCTGCGCGTTGGCTATTGCATCGCTCATGAAGAAGCGATCGCTATTTTAGAAAAAGTTCGCTTACCTTACAATCTTCCCAGTTTCTCTATGGCTGCCGCCTTAATTGCTCTGGAAAATCGCCAAATTTTGTTGGAGTCAATTAGCCAAACGCTAATTGAACGAGACAAACTCATCGAAGCTTTTTCCCAACACCCAGCATTACAAGTCACTGAAAGTGCGGCTAATTTTATTTACCTACGTCTCCAGCCAAATTTTTCGCACCCACAAGATGCTGCTTTAAAAAGTCTCCACCAGAAATTGAGAACTTCTGGCACTCTTGTGCGGCTGCTTACCGGCGGATTGCGAATTACAGTCGGAACTAGTGAGGAAAATTGCCGCACCTTGAATCGAGTACAAGGTGCTTTGGCAAATTGGGAATTTTCACCATTAATTTAATAATTTAACCTGCTGTCAGCCTGGGCGCCCAAACGGCGTACTATACCTACTGTTTGTGGTAAAACACCTACTAAAAGGGCAAAAGCCACATCGGGTAGATGAGTTACCATCTCTGGAGGAAAGTATTGTTCAAATTGATCGAGAATCTTTTGAACTCGCTGTACAGGCACCCCGTTTTCTGTAATTTGTTTGATTAAACGAATCCATTGCCGCCTGATGAGATAGGCTTTCTGCCGTTCATCAAAGGATTCGGGAGTTAATAAAGATAGAGTACCTATAGGTATTACCCTTTGGCAATCACAATCATAATCTCCTCCCACTGCGGCTCCAGGACCTGCAAACTCTGCATGGTAGCGTTTAAAAAGAATTAAGCCATTCCGCTTCCGACTATTGACGATGAAAACCTCTCCACTTTGCAAACGTGTGAGGGTATCCGAGCTTTGGGATTGCTCAGTTACATCTGGCATGACAAAATGGTCAACGAAACTGGTGTTAGGGCAATAAGTTGATACCATAGCAGTCTGATAGCGTCGGCGCTGTTCGCTATCCATGTTTTTTCAAACTTACGAATAGTTGGGTAGTAGTATGCACTCAAAACAGGAAACTTGTGTTAAATCAAACGAGATTTTTGATTATTCTTCTTATCAAGAATTTTCTGGACAATTTAACTAAGATACGAATAAATAAACATTGTTCAACAATTGATTAATCATATTTTATGGGATTTAACTGGATTTGTCTGCTACTGGAGTCGGTTTTTTTTAAAGTTTTTATAAAGATGGATATCTTAAATACAAAGTTATTATGAGGATTACAATATTTCTTGAATTTAATTTTCCCGCCTTTTGTATATTATATTAATTTTGTTTATTTGACAAAATCTTTGTAACTGAATATTTATTAAATATATGATAAATATACAAAAATTATTTAAATTATAGTTGTTTAGATGACAATAAATATAAATACTAAGTAGCTGGAGAAAAATAAATCACTTATGGGGGTTGGGTATCGGGCATGGTACATACGTAAAATATATTGACATTGAGTGATGTTTACCTACTGATTAAAAATTTCTCATTCCTAGTTAATAATTCATGATTAGTGCCTCCTGGCTCTAGACACCTGACATTTAATTATGCCTACCTACGTAGTCCGATGATTTATGACATGACTCTTGATCAGTAGCTAGACCAAAATAAATACACTCATACAAGGTGGAGGATAGGTTATAGGGCATTGGGTACAGCAAAAACATACTTGTCATTAATTATGTCCGATTACTTAGTATGTTCACTAATGTGGTAGCAATGTAAAAATTGATAACTTACAACAGAAAAATTAAATAATTGAATGGCCTCTAATATGTTTGTGTAATAAAATTTGCCGGGAGTTATTCCAGAAAAATATATTCGAGTTAGATTCGACTTTATGTACCTGATATCCTAGCTTGAAATAAAGCTGTCGAGCTTGGTGGTTACTTTCCAAAACGTGGAGGTATAAGTCTCGAAAGCCCCAATCCTGAGAGACTTTTTCACAATTCATCAGCAAGGCTGAAGCAACACCATGTCTACGATATTTTCGCCGAACAGCTAAATTAGACAGGTAAGGAGAACTTCTGCCTGTCTGTGTCCACGAATCACTGAAACGGACACCCAGTTCCACTGTGCCTACTAAGTTATTAGCAGCACTAGTAGTATCAACAGCAACCAAACAAACATTATGGGGCGCAGGCGATACCAATCGGTGCCTTAAGTCTTCGTAAATACCCAAACGTAGCAAGGGAAAAGCCCATCCCCAGATACCATTTTGGGAGTGGAAACTTTCGGCAATAATTTGGGAAACACCAGTCAAATCAGCAAATGTAGCCGGACGGATTTGAAACTGGCACTCAGCTTGATCCGTAGTGGCTCTGACCGGCTCTTGGTGGTATGGGTGAAAAAACCAGGATGTCAAGGCTAGTTTAGGATTGATTTAATGCAAGGAAAATGTTCTCAAATATCCTGAAACACCATCCAACCTGCATGAAAACTTTGAGCAGTCCAGAGCATTGAACTTGTGGTTAAATGACAAATTCACTGTTGGTTGTGGAACAAACAAAGTGCAAAACATTGTTCGAGGTGTTGTGATCTGCGCTCAAGTGCAAGAGTTAAGAGTTGCAGTTTGATCATAAATCCACAAGCCTGAATTCAGGACGTTCAGGCGGATCTCTTTTTTTTTAGGTTTAGGAGCGGTAGATAAGCGATCGCTACTGCTCTGAATATTGCACCGAAAGACTTTCATCTATTTGGTGCAAGATATGAGACTGGCAGTTCCCTGGTGATAGACATCATGCCAGTCCCGACACCCCAATGTCCAGACCCCAGAGCCTATTATTTGTCTTACTGATGGCTGTGATTGCTAAATTGGCAAGAGGTATTTGTCTAATAGTATACTTTGGCTTTAAATCTTGTTGTTGTAATATTGCTGACTCCATCATGACCATCATAAATAAAATTTACCTACAAATGTTAGTGCAACCGCTGCAGCGGGAAAACTTAATATGCAGCTACAGATGGATTTTTTAGCCAGTTTTGAGCGCTGTATATATTATGGGACAGTTCTTCCCGGAGGTGAGGGTAGATTTGGCAAGCAAGTATCAACGCTGTAACACTCAAATTGAATATGAAAAACTCCACCCACAAGGGGATGGAGTTTCCCGCCGACTTCCTATGAAAGTAATTGCCCTGCACCAGAGAGAATGGCAATTAGTACAAGGCATTGAGGCGAACTACTGTGAGTAAATATTCCTACACCCAGCAGTCATGTAACCCAACAGCCTTATTGGTCGAAATGCTCTGCTCTTACCTGAGTCAGAAAAATCTTTATCTGATCAGATTATTCTTTATCCAACTGCCGTTGCAGCAGGAAAGCGGTGCATGAAATCCCAAGCAAACAGTAAGCCGAAAATTTTGGTTGTCGATGACGAACCAGACAACCTTGACTTGCTTTACCGTACCTTCTATCGGGACTATAAGGTGCTGAGGGCAACTTCCGGTCCTGCGGGACTAGATCTGCTCTCTCAAGAAGGAGAGGTTTCGGTGATCATTTCCGATCAGCGAATGCCGATCATGAGTGGTACAGAATTTTTGAGCCTGACAGCGACTAAATATCCAGATATTATCCGGATTATTCTCACTGGTTACACTGATGTCGAAGACCTAGTGGAAGCCATCAACGCTGGTAAGGTATTTAAATATGTCACCAAACCTTGGGAAGCAGATGAACTTAAAGCTGTGGTACGCCAAGCCTTGGATACCCACAATGTCCTCAGAGCCAGAACTCGCGAACTGACGCGCACACTCCGTCAAGAATCACTGCTGAACACGATTACCAATACGATTCGCAGCGCTTTAGACTATCGGCAAATTTTACAAGCAATTGTCGATACAGTGGGTCATATATTAGAGGTAGATGTCTGCCTCTTACGTCCCTTACAAGATGGGCAGTTGGTGGATGAAGGATTCATTTACCAGAAGGCTCAAAGTGAGAGTGGGGCGAAAGATCAATCTTTCTCTCCCGCTCCCCTCCTGGCGCCCTCCGCCTTATTGGCTCAGACAGTGTGGGAAACCCGTGAAATACAGGTAATTCACAATGTTGTGGATGATGAGCGCATCCAGGGCGATACAGCTGAAATAGTCCAGCGTAAAGTAGCTTTTAATACAACTAATATTTGCTCTAGCTTAGTTGTGCCGCTAATTTGCCAACAGGAGTTGATGGCAGTGCTGGCGCTGCACCAGTGCCATCAGACCCGTAGCTGGGGGGAAGATGAGGTGCAACTGGTATCAATGGTGGCGGATCAGGCTGCTCTGGCATTATCTCAGGCATATACTTACGACCAAGTACGTGCTTTAGCCAAACGAGAGCAGCTCGTTAATACAATTACTACTGCGATTCGCTCTAGTCTCGATCCTCAAGATATCTTTGCGGCTATTACCGAACAATTGGCACAAGCCTTGCAAGTTGATGGCTGTATCCTGTCTTTATGGACTCAAGAAGATGAATTTGTCGAGTTTGTGGGCTTGTATGACAGTTCTCAAAATCTAGAGAATGCCTTTAATGCAGGTCAAGAAAATTTTATTAGTAGTAATGGTTACAAGTTAAATCAGCAAATACCCTATATTCAAGCGCCAATTAAGGATAATCCGATTCTGCAAGAAATTTTGCGGACGCAGGAGCCGATGGTAATTGCGGACATCACCCATTGTCCAACAGAAATCAAGGGGTTTGATTTACCTTTGAAAATGCCAGCACGATCGCTCATCCTGGTTCCCTTGCTGGCTGATGGTCAATGTATCGGTAGTATTACGTTAACTGAAAGTAGCAGAATACGTAAATGGTTAGCATCAGATATTGATTTGGCTAAAGCAGTCGCAGCACAAGCGGCGATCGCTGTGCAACAATCACGCTTATACCAAAAAACTCGTGAACAAGCTGAACGCTTATTGGAATTAGACAAACAAAAAACCGAATTTTTCCAAAATATCTCCCATGAGTTCCGCACACCTATTACCTTGATTCAAGGGCCTTTAGAATCAGCGGTGGGGTTGGGTGAGGGGTTATCTTACTCCCAAAGTACCATTGCTTTGCGTAACTCCCGCCGCCTGTTACGATTGGTAAATCAACTACTGGATTTGCAACGTCTGGATGCTGGGAGAATGCAGCCTAGTTTCCGCCCCTGCGATTTAATCGAATTTGTTACCCAAATTGTTGAGTCGTTTCGCCCTTATTGTGAAAAAAAGGGATTGCATCTGATCACCCAATTTAGTGATTGTCCTCAGGTGTATTTGGATATGGAAAAATTTGACAAGGTGATTTACAACCTGCTGTCAAATGCCATGAAGTTTACTCCCGAAAATGGGACAATTGGCGTGAGACTGCAATCTCAAGGCGATCGCTGTATATTACAAGTACAAGATACCGGAATTGGTATAGTTAAAGAACAAATTCCCCAACTATTTGAACGCTTCCGCCAAGCTGAAGGTTCAGCAAATCGTTCCTATGAAGGTAGCGGTTTGGGGTTGGCTTTAGTCAAAGAATTGGTGGAACTCCACGGTGGTGAAGTAACTGTAGATTCTGTTTACGAAAAAGGTACTACTTTTACCCTATGGCTACTGACTGGCTCTAGTCACTTACCCCAGGAGCAAGTCTTGGAAACGCCTTGTGAACTCAACACCAGCCGCGCTAGGGTGGAATTAGCTGATTTAGAACTAGTAGAGCCAACATTACACAACATCGAAATTATTCCCCAGGATTTATTGCTGACTTCTCATACTCAACAGTCCCAGTCCAACGGGAATTCTGCTAGTGTCAACAATGGGCACTCAATTTTGGTTGTAGACGACAACCCAGATTTGCGAAACTATGTATCTGATATCATCCGCAAACACGGCTATCAAGTTTACACGGCTCGTAATGGTGCTGAAGGCTTCCAAATAACTCAGGAATTTTCACCCAGTTTGATTATTACTGATTTAATGATGCCCTTGGTGACAGGACTGGAAATGATTCGCCTGATCCGCAACGCGGATAAGTTGAAGGGAATACCAATCATTTTACTCACGGCGAAAGTTGATGAAGAAACCCGCATTGAAGGTACAGAATATGGCGCCGATGCTTATTTAGCTAAACCATTTAATGATCGGGAACTTCTGGCGGAAGTCAGGAATCTTTTAGCGTTGAAGGAAAATGAACGCAAGGTTGTGCAGTTAAATACTTATCTGACAGAATCGGTGCTAAAGCGCTTTTTGCCGCCTGTATTGGTGCAAAAAGCCGCTATGGGAGATTTAACCCTCGATTTACGCCCAGAACCGCGTTTAATCACAGTTCTGTTTAGTGACATAGTGGGTTTTACTCAGCTAGCAAATACTCTCAGATCTCGGCGAGTCGCAGAGTTGCTCAATGAGTATTTAGAAGCCATGACTAGGACTGTATTTGATAATGGCGGCACAGTCGATAAATTTATGGGAGATGCTATCTTAGCTTTATATGGAGCGCCAGAAGAACTGACCCCAAATGAACAGGTGCGTCGTGCTATCAATACAGCCAGAGCAATGCACCGCTCATTAGACAAATTAAACCAGCGCTGGCAAGATCAAGGTATTTTCGATGCTGATGGACATGCAGGCGTCAAGTTTCGCTGTGGTATTCACCAAGGTACAGCAGTTGTGGGTATGTTTGGTAGCGCCGAACGTGCTGACTACACTGCTATCGGTCCTTCTGTGAATATTGCTTCTAGGTTGCAAGCTGCTGCTGTTCCCGGTACTATTCTAGTCTCTGCTGCTGTGGCAGATTATTTACAAGATGAAGAAATTACTAAAGGTAGTCCCCTAGAATTTAAAGGAGTAGATGAAACAGTTCTGACTTTTGCTGTGACACCAGAGCTAATGGCGAATCGCTAAAATTAGACTCGAATTTCGTTCGTCAATTTTGCTTTGATGGTTTGTAGTCAGCACTTTAGTGCTGAAAAAATAAGCACGCTCAGTGCTTACTACTAATTTATTCGCCCATCAATTTAAACTTGACATCATACACAGCGCCGAATCATCTCCAGTTTAAAATGTCATATGACCCCATCGGTTGCGGACACAACTTCAATTCCCGCCAAAGTCTATCGGCGACATAAAGACTCACCTAGTTTGTGGATTGCTGTCGTCATCGGTTCAGTTTCCTTACACTTAGTCGCTTTCTGGCTGATTCGCTCATATCAGTCTAGTCTGTTGTGGCAACAACAAAGCAAAACTCCTATTCCCATTGAATTTGTCGAGGTTTCTGCTCAGAAAAAAGCCAAAGCCAAACCCATAGCTAGGGTAAAATCAGTTACGTCGGGAGCAAAACCAGTCACACCAAAGCCCCCAGTCAAAACTCAAAAGTTACAAACAGCCAATTTACCAAAGCAAGTTGTTCCCAAGGATAAGTTAACAGTCAAACCTGTACCTACTACTCCAGATGAGAGTGCGATCGCTCTTGCTAAAAATCAACAAAAACTGGAAGCTCAACGCCAACAAAAACTGGAAGCTCAACGTCAACAACAACTGGAAGCTCAACGTCAACAACAACTGGAAGCTCAACGTCAACAACAACTGGAAGCTCAACGTCAACAACAACTGGAAGCTCAACGTCAACAACAACTGGCTGCTCAACGCCAACAACAATTGGCTGCTCAACGCCAACAACAACTGGCTGCTCAACGCCAACAACAATTGGCTGCTCAACGTCAACAACAACTCGAAGCTCAACGCCAACAACAACTCGAAGCTCAACGCCAACAACAACTCGAAGCTCAACGCCAACAACAACTCGAAGCTCAACGCCAACAGGAAAACCCAGGTAATACAAATTCGCCCCCATCCCCCGATGCTGTAGGTGGAAGCCTGATAGCGAGTTTAGTGGGAGAACCGCAACAGGAACAAAGGGATAGACACACTCACCCAGCTAACATCAAAACCAGCAACCAGCCATTTAGCAAGGGTCTGGAATATACAAAATTTATCGAACAAAAACCTGGGCAGCCTGTAGAATTAACAGTTATATTAACAATTTCTGAGAAAGGCAAACTAGAGAAAGTCGCGATCGCCCAGCCAGTCATCTCCCCAGAGCAAAAAGGCGATTATGAAGACTTCCTCACCAATCAAGTCTTCAACGGTTGGGAATTTGAACCCGCTTATGACAACAATCCTCACGATCCAAAGCCTAGTAACCTCACAGTACGCATCAAAATACAGCCCCTGCCTTAATTATTAAATCCTTGATTTTCTGCTAAAACTGTGTTACACTTTGAAAGTTGGAAATTTGCGGGCGTAGTTTAGTGGTAAAACTATAGCCTTCCAAGCTATTAATGCGGGTTCGATTCCCGCCGCCCGCTTAGAGGTAAAATCCTTGTAGGTTAAGCTTTTAACACCTGTGATCAGCGATGTCCTACTTCCAGTATGATTATATTGGGATATCTTTAGGGCTTGTAGAATGACCACCGTTGACCAAAAGCTCGATTTACGCAACATCCCCACCTACTCAATTTCTGAGTCAGCACGCTATTTGCTGATTCCAGTAGGTACGTTGCGATCTTGGCTTCATGGTCGTTTTTACCCTACAGGAGAAAGTAAAAGATTTTTTCAACCACTAATTGAGCTTCCTAACCCAGAAATACCTCAGCTTTCATTTACTAATCTGGTAGAAGCCCATGTACTGCGGGTGATTCGTAAGGATCATCAAATTCGCCTGGATAGAGTTCGTACAGCCTTAGACTATATTGACCATCAATTCCGAGTGCCGCATCCTTTGGCTCGGATTGAATTTCAGACAGATGGGGTGGATTTGTTTGTTGAGTCAGTGGGAAAGTTGATTAATGCTTCAAGGACAGGACAACTAGCAATGAAGGAAGCATTAAAAAACTCGCTTAAGCGAATTGAACTGGATGAAACTGGAGCAGCAATTAAACTTTTCCCTTTGACACGACTAACTGAAAATTTGACAGAAAAAGAATCTCCTAAAACCTTAGTGATTGACCCTAGAATTTCATTTGGTCGTCCAGTATTAATTGGAACGGGAATTCCAACAGCTATTTTGGCAGAGCGATACAAAGCTGGTGAGTCAATTGATAATTTAGCTGATGATTATGGTTGTGAGCGCCTCCAGGTTGAAGAAGCCATTCGATGTGAATTATCTCTGTCAATAGCAGCGTGAATAAAGCAGAAAAGCCAACTTTTTTTATTGACAGAGCGCTAGGCAAGAAATATGTTGCAGATGCTCTGCGGAGTGTGGGTGCAAATGTGGAAGTTCATGCAGACCACTTTTTAGCTGATGCACCAGATACAGAATGGTTGCCAGAAGTCAGTCGCAGAGGTTGGTTAATTCTGACGAAAGATGATGAAATTGGGCGCAATTTTTTAGAGCAAATGGCGATAGCCAGTTCAAATGCCAAAGTTTTTGTACTATCTTTGCGAAATTTGACCGGAGAGGAAATGGCAGACATTTTCGTACAGGCTATTGAATGAATGGAGAAGTTTGCCCAAAGTAATCAAGCACCATTCATTGCTAAAATCTACAAATATGGTAAAGTTAGGGTTTGGAAAAATCACACCCAACTGCTCAAGATATTGAAAAATCCTACTTAACGTTATACCAATTTGAAAACAGAATGCGACATATATATGTTAGGGGCGCAAAGTCTTGCGCCCCTACAAATGTATCAACGCTACGAATTTATGAAAAACTGTACTTAGATTCTTCCTGTTTAACCAAATCTCCCACTAACGTAATCTTTAGTATCTTGCTGCTGGGGATTATTAAAAATTAGTTCTGTCGCATCATACTCTACTAAATAACCGCTACGACCACCACTTTCTGAGCGCTGGACGTTGAAAAATCCCGTCATATCCGATACCCGTGCAGCTTGTTGCATGTTGTGGGTAACGATGACGATGGTATATTGCTCTTTAAGTTCGTGAATTAATTCTTCCACCCGCAGAGTCGAGATGGGATCAAGGGCGGAACAGGGTTCATCCATCAGTATAACTTCGGGTTGGACAGCGATCGCCCGCGCAATACACAACCGCTGTTGCTGTCCACCAGATAAAGATAAGCCACTTTGCCGCAGTTTGTCTTTAACTTCATCCCACAAAGCAGCCTGACGCAAACTCCGCTCTACCAATTCATCTAAATCACCTGTATAGCCGTTGATTTTAGCACCAAACGTAATATTGTCATAAATTGATTTGGGAAATGGGTTTGGTCTTTGAAACACCATCCCAATTCGACGACGCACCTCTACAGGGTCAACTTCAGGTGCATACAAATTTTGATCGTAAAAATAAACCTTACCATCTGCCCGAAATGATTCTATCAAGTCGTTGAGACGATTATAGCAGCGCAGCAATGTACTTTTACCACAACCAGAAGGACCAATAAAAGCTGTAACCCGATTTTTAGGAATATTTAGCCAAATGTCCCGCACAGCTAAAAAATTGCCGTAGTAAATGTTGAGGTTTTCTGTACGTAAAACGGTTTCCGTGCCATTCGCGGTGCTAATGTTAGTAGCCATAAACACTCTAGTTTAAGTTATAGGGATGGTAATGCGCCCTGGAGAAACTCTTTCACTAAGCCTTTTGGCGAGTTGCCCAACGAGTAATAATACTGGTAATCAGCACCATCAGCACCAAAATTAGTGACGCCGCCCAAGCTAGTGACTGTAAATTTTTAAAGGGAGTAGTTGCGAAGTTATAAACCAACACAGCCAGAGAAGCTGTGGGTTTGAATAAACTATCAGGCCAAAACGGTGAAAATAAGGCTGTAAAGAGTAAAGGTGCAGTTTCTCCAGCTGCGCGAGCGATCGCTAAAAGAGCAAGGACTGAACTGAACCAAATAGAGGAACATAACACA
>CAVYXS010000205.1:0-11101 GCA_963772205.1 uncultured cyanobacterium | reverse complement strand
TATTGTAGCTTGCAGCCTCACCTGTCAGCTCAACCAGGGACAGGGGATTAAACCGAAAATACGGATCAACCTCAGTTATCCCATCTCCCAGCCAAGGATGGGAAACCCAAACAGTGATATTGAGCGTATTTTCTTTGTAAGAAACATGAATGCGAACAACGCTACCTGTCGCCGAAAGTTGAATCACGCTGAAAATCAGGTGATAAAGTATTTGTCGCACCTTGTCCTTATCTAAAGGCCAAATACGACTGCGCCCAGGTTCGATAGACAGGCGAATATCTTGTTCACGGCGGTTAGCTGCTTCTTGTAGGGTATTGATAGCTTGTTGACACAGCATTTCAATATCCACAGGAGCTACATTTAGCTCCGTTGAGCTATCATCCATTGCTCCCAGTTCTGTGATTTCGTTGACCAAAGAAAGTAAGTACCGACCGCTGTGTTGGATAATATCCAGATATTCTCTTTGTTTAGTCGTTAAAGGGCCGTAAATCTCACGTCCTAGGACACTAGCCATCCCCAGTACAGATGTTAAGGGTGTACGTAACTCGTGAGTTAGCTGCCCTAACAATTCTAGTTTTAGTTGTTTGGTAGAAACAGATTCTTTGTCTACAACTGGTGGAGTGATTTTGATTTCAGTGGTACGTTCCTCATGAAGTGAGAAAATAGAACTACTCTTGGGTGTGCTAGATTCTAGTTTACCTTGCTGTAGTAAGTTGCGCTCAAACTCACTCATGCTCCAACGAGCGATGATTTGCAAAAACTCAATGTCTCTAGGTGTAAAGTTGCGCGGAACCAAATCCATGACTGCTAATGCACCCAGACAATTACCAGAAGCATCAATTAGTGGCGCTCCTAAGTAAGCTCGAATGCCATAATCCTGTACCAACTTGCTAGCAGCCAGCACAGAATCCCTCAGATTGTGTGTATCGTTTATCTTTAAATATTGGAAACTGTCTACCACCTGGCTACAAAAGGATTCCCGACGTAACAGTTGTCGGCTTTGTGCCAGATTATTCATCAGTCCTAATCTAGATAAGCCCACAGATGACTTGAACCAGTGGCGTTCTTGATCGACAAATCCCAAAATCGAAATTGGTGCTTCCAAAAAGTGAGCAGCAGTTTGAGTAGCTTCTTCAAAGACTGGAATCGTTTCCGGTTGTCGTAAACCTAATTCTGACAGCGCTTTGAGGCGTTGTTGTTCTTTTGTTTCCTGGGAAGCCCAACCATCTTTGAGGGCAAATAATTTGTTTTCAGGCTCTACCATTGCCATAGCTACCTTAATAATTGTTTGAAACTGTAATTTACCTAACCGCTGTATCTGGGTTAATATTTACTATTTTTAAGCATTCCCCAATTTTGCCTCTGATAAACAAACTTGGAGGAAAAAATTTTTTCCCCTTCTATAAGTAAGTGATCTATAGCCATAAATGTTCTCCTCAAGACTAGTGTAATCACGTGGAATCACTATTAATTTAGGATTTGATCTCAGAAAACGTTAGTTTGCGATTCGACCTGGGTAAGATAACACTAAGGATGGCATAAAACTGATTTGCCATTCTGATATACAGCCCGAAAATGATTTGTATATCTACTCAATTCTCATTTATCTAAAATGACTATCCTACTCTTGTTGAACTCCTAGCCTTCTGCTTTCAAAGACATTCCTCATATCTTGCACCATTTTTAATTTTGTAGGGTGGGCATCGCCCACAAACGCAAATACAAGGGTTCCAGGCAATGTAAGGCATAGCCCCACCTACAAAAAATCCATTATTGCAACTGGTGTAAGATGTCAGATTCCGCGCTGATAGTGCTTAAGCTTGATGGTTAAACTTCTGTCAAGCAATACCCAATAACCTCCAATTCAAAATCTGGAAAATCCCTAGCCCTATTTCATAGCAGCAAATCTAGATTTATGCAAATGCTGCATTGTGTAGGCATTTGATTTGATCGCGTTTGACCATTTTGTTGATTTTTTAGATAACCATATATCTATTAAAGAAAAATCATATTTGATTAACTTTCAAATATTGAATATTTTCATGGCAATGCAAAAGGATAATTGGCAATTAATCAAATCACACAACTCAAGAAATACATGAAAAATTCACATCTTTTTTATGAAATTAATTGGCTGGAAGCTGTTCATTAAGCCATAAAAGAATTAGCTATTTGAAAACAGCACTTTAACATTGAATTTTTGAGAAAACCTAAAATGACAATAACAATTCCTTTTGTAGATCTGAATTTACAACACCAACCGATTCAAATGCGCTTAGAGCAGGCAATTCAGGCTGTATTAGAGCAGGGAGATTTTGTTTTAGGACAAGCACTTTCAGATTTTGAAGTAGCGTTTGCGGCCGCATCTGGAACACAATATGGTATAGGTGTCGCTTCAGGAACCGATGCGATCGCTCTAGGTTTACAAGCATGTAATATTGGTGCTGGCGATGAGGTGATTTTACCCGTTAATACCTTTGTGGCAACGCTAATTGGGGTGCTACATGCTGGCGCAAAACCGATTTTTGTAGATTGTGACCCCAATACAGCTTTAATTGATTTAGAGGCAGCAGCAAAGGCAATTACGCCGCATACCAAAGCAATTATCCCAGTGCATCTCTATGGTCAAATGGTTTCGCCACAACAGCTGTTGGATTTAGCAGATACTTATAAACTACTAATTTTTGAAGATGCAGCACAAGCACACCTCGCCGAAAGGGATGGATACCGTGCTGGTTCAGTGGGGATAGCCGCTGCATTTAGCTTCTATCCCAGCAAAAACTTAGGAGCATTTGGGGATGGGGGGATGCTGGTAACCAGAGATCCAGATATCGCTCAAAAAATGGTGCGCTTGCGAAATTATGGTGCATCCCAAAAGTATTTTCATATTGAATCGGGGACAAATAGCCGCTTAGATACCTTACAAGCCGCAGTATTGCTAGAAAAATTACCCTACTTATCAAAATGGAATCGCGATCGCCTGAATATTGCCCAGCAGTACGATAAAGAACTATTACCCTTAGCATCTGCTGGCCTGATGCCGATCCAAAACCATAGCGGTACAGGGAACGTATATCATCTTTATGTCATTAAAATAGATAATTCTTGTCCCCTAGAACGCCAGGAAATCCAAGAAAAACTGACAATAGAGGGAATTCAAACTGGTATTCACTACCCAATACCCTGCCATCTTCAACCAGCATTCACTAACTTAGGTTATCAACTGGGAGACTTTCCCCAAGCAGAAAAGCTGGCAAAGCAAATATTATCATTACCCATGTATCCTGGTTTGACCAATAGCCAAATTAAACAAGTTGTCGCTGCGATCGCATCAACTCTAAGTAGTGAAAAACAACAATTACTGTGCATTTAATTTATTGATGCAACAAGTAATAGGCGATATAGCGTTTCCCGCCAAGCATGAGGTACACCCGTAGGGGCACGGCACTGCTGTGCCCTCACACCGCTGAAAATTCATGTTGTTTAACAACTGACAACTAATAATTGACAACTGAGAAATGAGACTCCAACAACAGTTTATAAATAGAAGCACAACACAATTACTCAACCTAGGAATTGTCGGCGTTTTATTGCTGCTTTATGCTCCTATTTTGCTACATTGGTTAGATGGTTGGCTGCACAAAAATATTAGTATAGAACACGAATATTTTAGCCACGGGATGATTGGTCTGCCGTTTGCCGCTTATTTAGCTTGGATGAACCGCAAACAATGGCAACGGCTGCCAGATACTACCCACCCTGTGGGTGGTATATTGCTTTTAGTCGGGGGAGTTTTTTATCTCAGCGGTGTCAGGGAGTGGGTTAACCTTTCTCTCCCCATTATCCTAGCAGGATTATGTTTATGGTTGAAGGGTATACCTGGATTCAAATTACAGGGGTTTCCCTTGGTGTTGGTATTTCTAGCAACGCCAACAGCAGTACCTTATCTGCTCACTCCCTATACTTTCCCGCTGCAAAACTTCATTGCTGGTACTGCAGGTTTCATACTCAATCAGTTTGGTATGCAAGTCACAGTTTATGAAATGAATCTCTACGTTGGTGGCAGAATTGTGGAAGTTGCGCCTTATTGTGCAGGGCTGAAAATGTTATTTACCACTGTCTATGTCAGCTTAATGCTGCTTTATTGGACGAATTCTTTATCTTCACGCCGCACAATTATTTGGTTTTTATCTCTGGCTATGAGTCTGAGCGTTAGTGCCAATATTGTTCGTAATACTTTACTTACCTTGTTTCACGGCACTGGTCAAGAAGCAGCCTTTCAATGGCTACATCAGGGTTGGGGTGGTGAACTTTATTCTGGTTGTATGCTGCTGTTATTAGTGCCGTTATTGAATTGGTTGAACTGTCAGCCTTGGTGCGGTTCTGAAGTTTCAGAATAAATTTGCTAATAAGCTGATAATCTTGTAATTTGCATATTGTGATTTATTCAAATTATTGTAGTGCGGGCATCCTGCCCGCGTCGAGGGTGCAAATTAAATGCAGAACAGCTTACTTCCCATCCTTCTACGTGTGAAAGCAGAACTGCGAATATTACTGAACTCATGGACTGATTTAATGCAGTAAACTTTTGCCTAAGTATTGCAAATTTTACTGATGATTTCCTTATCTAAGTTTCTCCAAGAAAAGCAATGGAATCAGGTAGTAGTGCTTTTGTTATTACTACTGCTGTTGGGTATGGGAGGAGTTCCCGGATACCTTACTGGACACTGGCAATGGAAACAGCTACCAAATATAACCAACATTGAACAATTGAGACAGATACATCAAACGGGGTTAACCCTTCCTGGTTGGCAAACTATCGAACAACGGAAAGAAGAAATTGGCGGACATAAATGGTCGCGCCAGCTGCTAGAAGCAATTAATCCCGGAGGCGCAAAAACTCAGGTGACACTGTTGTTGCTACCGCAATATAACCCTAAAGATCAACCAGAGGTGGAGTGGTCGGAAATTAACAGTTGGGGGCGATCGCGTTGGCAAAAGTGGGACATAGCTCAATATCGTTCGGCTTCATTTACTGTGAAACAGCCCCAAAAATTAGACTCACATTCTGAAGTCAAGGTAAAAGCTAGGTTCTTTCGCGCCTCCACACAACAAGATACCTTCGCTGTATTACAATGGTATGCTTTGCCCAACGGTGGAGACTCATCGCCTTTTAGCTGGTTTGTGGCAGATCAATGGGCACAATGGCGTCAACAACGGACTCCTTGGGTTGCCGTTACCATTCTCGTACCGATTGAGCCTTTGGGACAGGTGGAAAAAAGTTGGTCTTTAGTCAAGTCTGTGGGTGAAACAGTGCAAGCTAGATTAATGGCAGGTCCTTTAATTTGAATAGAAAGTAGGAATTGTTCCGGTAACTACTTCCAGAACAACGAGACATTTTAGGTATTTAGAGAGTAGAATGGCGACTCAGCAATACCTATGTTGAGTCCAGCTTTACTGCACAAATATTCATGCTTCCCAGTTCTTATCTACGTGCATTTAGTGCCCTGTGTTTTGTTAGCCTTCAGGTAGGCGTTTTCTTGACAACAGTGGTTCAACCTGTTGTTGCTGAACCTTTACCATCTGCAGGACAATCTCCAGGGACATCCCCTTCTCCTCCGCCTAGTGCTGACAATTTACCTGCGGGTTTAAATGAAGAAATTTCCCCCGAACTCAACCGCTATCTCTTAGGGCCAGGAGATGTAATTAGCGTTGTGCTTCAGCGCCCTCCTGGTGCTTACCGCTTAGGTCAAGGAGATGCTATTAGTGTTGTGGTTCAGCGTTTTCCTGATTTGAGCTTTCAGGCTGCTATTAATCTTGAAGGTAATGTGATTGTACCGCTACTGGGAACAGTGCCCCTACAAGGCTTAAGTTTGGCAGAAGCACAAGAAAAAATTCGGTTGTTGCTCAATCGTTATCTCATCAATCCTGTCATAGTTTTGTCATTGACAGCGCAGCACCAGGATTTGAGCTTTCAAGGTGCTATTAGTCCTGAAGGGAATGTTACACTCCCGCAAGTAGGAAACGTATCTTTAAAAGGCTTGAGTTTGGAGGAAGCACAAGAAAAAATTCGCTTGGCTTTAAGTCGTATTGTGGTGAATCCCATTGTGGTAATGTCACTGGCAACGGCGCGACCAGTTCAAGTTACCATTAGCGGTGAAGTATTTCGACCAGGAATTTATGCGATCGCATCCTCAACACCCCGCATCGTTGATGCTTTACAAGTAGCTGGTGGTTCAACGATGATTGCAGATCTGCGACAAGTGCAAGTGCGTCGCCGATTGGTTGATGGTTCTATGGTTTCACAAACTCTTGACCTGTATGCAGCGTTGCAAAATGGTAGTTCACCCCCGAATTTACGACTGCAAGACGGTGATGCAGTCATTTTTCCACGTCGTGAAGTCGGCACTGATGATGGTTATGATCGCAATCTCGTAGCTCGTTCAACTTTGGCTATACAGCAAATTAAAATTAGGGTTTTAAACTATGCTGCGGGAGGAATTTCCAATCAAACGCTACCTAATGGTAGTACTTTTGTTGATGCTTTGGGAGGCATCAATCTTGATACTGCTAACATCCGGGATATTGCTCTAGTACGCTTCGATCCTGAAAGAGGTCAAGCTGTTACCCAGAAACTTGATGGTAAAAGGGCTTTGGGCGGGGATATGTCTCAAAACGTGGCGCTTCAAGATAATGATGTTATCGTGGTTGGTCGTAACCTGATCGGTAAACTTACTAATTTACTCAATACCATTACTCAACCCTTCTTTAATGTCCAGTCCTTTCTCAATTTTTTTAACACCTTTGGCGGCACGTCAAAGTAGTTGCATTCACCTTTTCGTTTTTCTTGGCTAGCTAGGAAATGGGATGATGGGGTGATAGGGAGGATACCAAATGACAACTAACAAGTGATAACTAACAACTGACAAAGCTGCTATGACCCCACCAATTGTTAAACGCTATCTTATTGCTTTTGAAAAATATAAGTGGATTGGATTAGCCAGTTTTGCTTTAGTTGTAGCGGGATCAACAGTGGTGGCTATCCAACCAGCACCACCCACTGTTTATATAATAGAAGGGGCACTTAGCTACAATATTCCTCCAGTTTCTTTTTCTGTAACTGGTGTGGAAATTCAGCAGCAAGGACAAGAATTGAGTGAAGGAATGTTGCTATCAAACCACATAATTGAATCTGTGGCAGTGCAACTAAATATCAATCCGATAACGATTGGTCAAAATGTTGAGATCAGTGTACCGACTAGAGCCAAGACTCCACAAGCAGCACCCACATCTACAACTATTGACTTGAAATATAAAGATAGTAATGGCAAGCGAGGAAAGGAAGTTGTTCAGAACTTGATGCTCGCGATGATCAAGTTCAGTGGTGATATTAATACTGGGCGATTAAAAGCAATTATTAAAAAAATTAACGAGCGTTTACCACAAGCTCAACTAGAACTACAAGCAGCGGAGAGAAAACTAGAACAATACGATCGCACCGAACGACCGGCAATTTTAGCAGCTGAAAATGGCAGCTTATTGGCTGGAGTGACTAATAGCCAAAATCAGCAACGACAAATTCAATTAACTATTTCTGGACTGGATGCCCAAATGCACAGTTTGCAAGACAAGTTGGGATTAAATGTCAGCCAAGCTTATATTTCTTCTGCTTTGAGTGCTGATCCAATTATTGCCAATTTGCGATCGCAAATTTATCAAACTGAGTCGCAAATTACCTTGCTAAGGAAAGATTTGCGGCCAGAACACCCAACAATGATTCAGTTACAGCGCCAGAAACAAGCTTCGGAGGAATTGCTACAACAACGGGCGGCTGAGGTGGTAGCAGGTGCTGGTAAAGCGGTGCCATTGACTGGTAATGTTACGGCTATCCGTACCCAAAGCAACTTAGATCCAGCACGACAGCAACTAGCAAACCAGATGGTGGCTTTACAAACCCAACGGGAGACGCTCCAACAACAATTAACCGAGCAAATTAACGAAGAAAAGCGATTACGCAAGGAGTATTCTGTTATACCTAATAAGCAACTGGAGCGATCGCGCTTAGAACAGGCGGTGATCCTCAAAAAAGCTGTCTATGACAAAATACAAACAAAGCTCACTGATGCTCAAACTGCAGAAGCAGAAACCGTTACTAGTCTCAGCATTGCTAAACCACCTGTAGTTACACCTATAGTTAAAAAACCGAAGAGTATGTCTGTGACATTAGGTGCGGGTGGTTTCATGGGATTAGTGATTGGTGGTGGGGTAATATTTTTGTTGGGTTCACTAGAAGGGACGTTCAAAACCAGGGAGGATATCCGCGAGAGTGTCAAACAACGGGAATTGGCAATACTGGGAGAATTACCTTTAATGCCAGTGGATGATTTGGATCAACAAACTGTGCCGGTCATTCTTTCCCCAGATTCTCCTTATTTAGAGTTTTATGAGAAGTTTCGCAGTAATTTGCGCCGTATTGGTGATAAAAATTTAAAAGTGCTATTGATTACTAGCACTAGCCGTTTTGAAGGTAAGACGACGAGTGCTTATAACTTGGGGATAGCTTCGGCTCGTGCTGGCAAAAGAACCTTGATTATGGAAACAGATTTGCGATCGCCTTCTTGCTGTGCATCCCTCAATGTTACTCTTGATCCCGATGCTACTATTGAACCCCTACGCTATTACGCTAGCTTAAGTGATTGTATCCGCTTAGTTCCTGATGTTGAAAATTTATACATTATTCCTAGTCCTGGCCCTATCCGTCAATCGGCTGCTGTAATTGAATCTAGCGAAATACGCCGGCTGATGGAGGATGTCCGTGAACGCTTTGATTTTGTCATACTAGATACTAGTCCACTCAGTTTATCCAATGACCCTTTGTTAATCCAACCCTACAGCGATGGGATGATACTGGTTGCCAGACCGAGCTATACACAAGAAAATATGCTTGCTGAAGCTATTGATCAATTCATGGAATCTGAAGTTGGGCTGTTGGGAGCCATTATTAATGGCGCTGATATCATTGTTTCTGTACCTGAACCAGTTGCACAATCACCAATCTCTTCACCAGAGGAAGAACTGCAACCAGTTGCTGGTAATCAAAATTAAAAGATGGGGGGATAAATTCAAAATATCCCCCACTCTCCTAATAATCCTGCTTAAACAATCCAAATAAGGGCGCGAGGATAGCCCCGAATACAAAGCCACCGATATGTGCCCAGTAAGCAACGCCGCCTGTTTCTACGCTCATGTTAGCGGCTGTTTGCAGGCTGGCAACACCAGATATGAGATTCTGGATAAAGAAAATACCGATCATCAACAATGCTGGCACTCTGATGGTGGTGATGAAAAATCCCAAAAATACTAAAGTCTGAATTCTTGCTTGGGGGAAACGGATAATATATGCACCCAAAATTCCCGAAATCGCACCACTAGCCCCCAAAGAAGGAATTGTAGAATTCATGCCAATAAACCACTGACACAAAGCGGCTAAAGCACCACACAACAAATAAAAAATCACATATTTGAAATGACCTAAGCGGTCTTCAATATTGTTACCAAACACCCAAAGAAACAGCATATTTGACAATAAGTGCCACCAACCACCGTGTAGAAATTGTGACGTAATTAACGTCATCCATTCACCCGCAGGGTTGATGCTTAACTGTCGTGGTATTACGGCATACAACTGGAAAAACTGCTCCAATTGTTCATTAGATAGACTAACTTCATGAAGAAAAACTAAAATATTCATTCCAATCAACCCATAAGTGAAATATGGGGTGATTCGCGTCGGATTTTCGTCGTAGAGAGGAAACACAGGTGTTTTTCCTAATCATTAATTATCTGCAATATAGCCTGTACAGATGGCAGTTGCGAAGTATAGGTAATTGCACCTGCAGTCAAGAGTCAAGAGGCAATATAGTGGTTCTCAGCCGTTGTGAGGTAGAAGAACCCCACCCCAACCCCCTCCCCGCAAGCGAGGAGGGGGCTATTATTTACCTCACGGGAGCGAGAAATAGTCAAAACCAATTCTTAGCCTTTGACGGTTGTCGCCCCATCTCCCCATATTAAAGATAATCTTGGCGTGATTTGTCGCTAAATAAACCCAATAATGGACCGAGAATTGCTCCAAAGATGAAACCACCTGCATGTGCCCAGTAGGCGATACCACCGCCTTCCATGCCAATGTTAGTAGGTGCTTCTAGACTAGCTAGCCCGTAAAATGCTTGTTGGATAAACCAAAATCCTAAGAAAAAATAAGCGGGAACGCGGAAGGTGGGGAAGAAAATTCCCAAAGGTAGGACAGCGAGAATTTCAGCTTGGGGAAAACGGAGAATATATGCGCCCATAACACCTGCGATCGCACCGCTTGCACCCAATGAAGGTATATTAGAATTCTGGGCAAAATACCATTGGGTTAAGGATGCCAAAACACCGCAACTCAAATACAATAGCAAATATTTGAAATGACCTAATTTATCTTCGACGTTGTTACCAAAAATCCAGAGGAACAACATATTACCCGCTAGGTGTAATAACCCACCATGCAGAAATTGGGAAGTAATTAAAGTTGCCCATTCTGGTACTGGTTGATTGATAGAAATACCTGCAAAACTTAAGCTGAGTTCTCTAGGAACTACAGCCGCTAAGTGGAAAAACCCATCTAATGCTTCCGGGGGAAGACTGGCTTCATACAGAAAAGCGAGTACATTTACAGCAATTAGTCCGACAGTGACATAAGGCGTGATTTCTGTAGGATTATCATCTTTAATGGGAACCACAGGCTTGTTTCCTCATGTGTGAGCGAGCAACTAATTCTAAGGTAACGAATTTCGTCAGTAGTTGCTTTGAGCCGATATAGCAATTCGGTTTAATTTTTGAAAAGACACGCAGGGCAGCCAGTCGTGTGGGCGGGTTTCCCGACTTGTAGACGCCCGGAGAGCGGCTTCCCGGAGGGTACGAACTGGCGTTGCGTTATCGCTGAGTATGGCACCATCATCAAGAATTTGGTGCGTTACGGATTTCATCCTAACGCACCCTACAATACTGAAAATTTCAGGGTAATGCCGCTCAAAGCAATCGTTTTTCCCTTTAAAGTAAT
>CAVYXS010000204.1:0-27407 GCA_963772205.1 uncultured cyanobacterium | reverse complement strand
TTCAACATTGTTGTCATACCTCGGTTTTTATCCTTGTTATATTTGATACAAAATTTCTACTTTTTACATGCTATTTAGATCGGCTTATGATAAGTTGCCGGGGCTAATTAGTAAAGCCCCGATAAATCTTTGGAGAAAATTAGAAATTGAACAAAATCAAAAATTGATTGCCAGCACTAAGCGTTTTTAGGGAGTTCTATGCGCTTAAAAATCGGTTGGGGTGTCCCCAACTTTTGTTTAGTGGATAAAACTCCCCATTGTGCATGGATGACGAAAGGTGCGACAATAGCACTTTCTATTTGCTCGTTAAAGTTAATCCCGAAGCCCAACTGCTGATAAATATCGCTGCTGATATTCGGAATCACTGGGGACAGGAGATAAGCAGCTAGTCTAACAGATTCTAAAACTGTATATAGAACTTCTTCCAATACTTGCTGCTGTCCTTGCTTATATAATGACCAAGGGGCTTGTTCATCAATAAACTTATTGCTGGCTTGCACTAGCAACAGGATAGCCCAGCAGGCTTGATTGAAAGCTAGCGCTTCGTAGGCTGATTTAACCTGTTCTCCTAAACGTGAACCAATCGCTTTTAAGGGATTGTCAGCCGGAATGGCTTCATTTGCAATTGGCGGTAAATTGCCGTCGCAGTATTTCTTCACCATGTTCAAAGTGCGATTGAGCAAATTACCTAAATCATTTGCCAAATCTGCATTTAGAACATTAATGAATCTAATTTCATTAAAATCGCCATCTTTGCCAAAATCGATTTCCTTAAGGAAGTAATAACGAACGGCATCACTACCGTATCGCTGAACCAACCCTATGGGATCAAGGGTATTACCCTGACTTTTACCCATTTTCTGACCATCTTTGGTCAAAAAGCCATGTCCAAATACTCGTTCTGGTAAGGGTAAGCCTGCTGACAATAGCATTGCTGGCCAGTAAACTGCATGGAAGCGCAAAATATCCTTACCAATTAGGTGTAAGTTGATTGGCCACCATGTCCCTAAAGCATTGGCTAAAGTTGGTTCGGCATCTGGTTCTAGCAATGCGGTGACATAACCCAGTAGTGCATCAAACCAGACATAAAGGGTATGTTTAGGATCAACTGGTACGGGAAAACCCCAATCTAAATTCACTCGCGAAATGGAAAAGTCTTGCAAACCTTGGTTTACAAAGTTTATAACTTCGTTACGGCGACTTTCTGGCTGAATGAAATCTGGTTGAGACTCGTAAAACTCTTGGAGTTGGGTTTGATATTTAGATAAGCGGAAAAAATAGTTTTGCTCGTCGCGCCATTCGACTTCTTTATTAGTATGAATTGGACAACGGTTTCCATCTAGTAGTTCGCGTTCTTCTTTAAATTCTTCGCAAGATACACAATACCACCCTTTTTGTTGTCCCTGGTAGATGTCGCCAGATTCCCATACTCGCAAGAAGAATTCTTTGACGATCGCTTCATGACGAGGCGCAGTAGTCCGACTAAAGCGATCATATTGGATGTTGAGCAATTGCCACAAGCTTTTAAAGCTAGGAACTATTTCATCGCAAAACTCTTGCGGTGCTTTACCGTAAGCCTCTGCTGTGCGTTGTATTTTTTGCCCATGCTCATCTGTACCCGTAATCAGCAGCACCCGACGCCCCAAAAGTCTTTGAAACCGCGCCACCACATCGGCCGCCATAGTTGTATAAGCACTGCCTATATGAGGAACATCGTTTACATAATATAACGGTGTTGTCAGTGCAAATGTTTTTTCTGTTTTATCCACTAGACTCATACAAAATAAAAAAACAACTTATTAAAACGTTTTCTATCTAACTTATGTCGGCAAAACCAGGCAATTATATAACATTACTACCATTTTTTTCAATCACACCTTAATATTAGCAAATTTCCGAGGTCAGAATTGTTTTCTGATATCTATAACTTGAGCTATTTTCTCCCCAAAAGAGGGAAAATAGAGCCTAACAATCTTGGTGAAAGCTTTTGATTGCATTTATAGTGATTGGGAAGACAGAATTCCCAAACCAGGAAAATATAGCTGCTTTTGCTGATCAAGACATTTCTACCTAAAGACGGTCATAGTGGTAATAAAGAAATGTAAAAATTAAGTCAAGATAAACTACGATATTTTCCCAAAAATATATTAATTAGTTATGAATCTAATTAATTCCCGGTTAATAGCTGACTTTTCCTTAGCGGCGCTGTCAACGCAAATATTTCGCTATTACGAAGATCGTATTCCGCGAAATGCCAGTGTTTTAGTAGTCAGCAATCATCGCAGCTTTATGGATGCACTAGTTCTGATGACGGCTCTATCGAGTTCAATTCGTTTTGCTTGTCACCACTATATGGGACAAGTGCCAATTATGCGAGAGATTGTTACAGGTGCTTTGGGGTGCTTTCCCTTGGAAGATAGCCAACACCGCCAACAAAGCTTTTTTATGCAGTCCCAGATGCTATTGCAGTCGCACCAGATGGTAGGGGTGTTTCCCGAAGGAACCAAACCAATGGTAAAATATACCCAGCCCAATCAAATGGGTGAATTTCAGCGGGGTTTTGCTCATTTAGCCTTGCGGGCCGCTGTAGAGGATTTAGTCATTTTGCCAATCGCGATCGCCTCCCTCCAAGAAGTTAACACAGATGCTTTTCCCTTACGCTGGTTGAGTTTGTTTGACCCTTCAGAACCTTTGTTTAATCAACCAGGTTGGCATCCTTTAGTTATATATCATCGAGTTGCAGTGTTAATTGGTCGCCCTTATTGGATTACAGCCCAACACCAAAAACAATATCAGGGAAAACAAGCGAAAACTGTTGTTGCTGAACTGACACAACACTGTCACAGCGAAATAATAGATTTATTGCGCCAAGGTTGCGATTAGGGATTTCCAAGAAATAAATTATCCCATCTTGTGGGGTGGGCAGCGTTCGACTGACTTGTACTGAGCTTTGTCGTTCGCGTAGCGTCTCGCAGAGAAGTAGCGCTCACGCCGTACCCCTCCTCAAAAGCAAGCTGCGCGTAGCGTCCCGCACTTAAGTCTTGCCCGCCCGTAGACAAAGGCGGGCGAGACGCCCACCCTACAAGCAATTATTGGATGTTTTTTATTTGTCAGTCCCTTAGTGGTGAGTGGGAAGTCAAGCAAACAGCTTTAGTCCTTGATTTGAGCGCTATTGGCGTTCAGCGTTCCCTGATTGGTACTACTGACTACCAAGATAATTGATACCATATAAGTAAGTCGGTGAGAAAAAACCAAACTACATTAAGTAATGTAAAATTTAATTGAATTGGCTTGTAGTCAGCGGCTCTAGCCCTTAAGAGAGGACTAAAGTCCCCACTACAAACCTTGAATTATTCACGCCGCTCTACTTATATAGCTTAGGTTGACATAGGGCAAAATCTAGAAAAACAAAAAATTGAAATGTCAGAAGTTGAGTTAAACCCGTGTTTCCTTGCTCCCACGCAAGTACAACCAGAGCGTCCGCTGTTTGTATATTTACCGGGAATGGATGGAACCGGTAAATTATTGCGATCGCAAACCACTGGATTAGAAGTTGGCTTTGATGTCCGCTGTTTGGCGATACCACGGAAAGACCTCACCTCCTGGGATGTATTAAGTGATAGTGTATTAGATTTAATCTACGCAGAATTAGAAAAAAACTCCCAAAGGGCTATTTACATCTGTGGTGAGTCTTTTGGGGGTTGTTTAGCAATGAAAGTAGCTGTCAAAGCGCCGAAGTTATTTGAGCGAATTATCCTAATTAATCCAGCTTCTAGCTTTCAATTGCTTCCTTGGTTAAATTGGGTATCCCAAGTAACTCAATGGGTACATCCAGTCCTTTATGATCTTTGGGGCACTGCTATTATTGCCCTTTTTAGCATCTCTGCCACGTATTTCCGCAAGCAATTGCCAAGAATTACTGAAAACTATGCGTTCTATACCGCCAGAAACTATTCTTTGGCGGTTGTCTTTAATCAAGGAGTTTCATGTTGATGAGGAACAGTTACGTAGCCTCACTCAACAAGTTTTCCTAATTGGTAGTGCTAGCGATCAGCTTTTACCTTCTGTGAGTGAAGTCAACCGTTTAGCAAATATTTTACCCAATTCTCAGATGCTGGTGCTTCCCTATAGCGGACATGCTTGCTTACTAGAAAAAGAAATCAATCTCTACGATATTCTGGCAAAAAATGACTTTTTAGACAGTAGCGACGCCAAAATTAAAGAGTTAGTTTAACGGCAGTTAAAATAAGATAACTGTGACTGCGTTCCTAATTTTTTTGGCAGTGAGAAAGCTAGGAGGGGGTGCAATTGGTCTGTAAGGACAAACCAAGTAATCTTATATAATTTGTGTTGGCGTAGCCTACCTTAGGCATAAATTTACGCTGCTCAGATCCCCGACTTCGTAAAAGTTGTAGGGGATCTAACTTATCAGCTATATTGACCAACAATCAAATGAACCGCAATATCAAAATCTTAATTGTAGTTGTCATCTTGCAAATATTAAGTGCAATTATCGGCAGTCTTGATGTTGTTCCGTCATTTTTAATCATCAAGTACTTAGTTATAAGTATCGCAAATTTTGCCGCTATTTTCATACTGGGAATAATAGCTTATTCTGCCATCGGCAAACGCAATATTTCAAAGCTTAAGCGGATTTTGCTGGTGATAATTTCAGGATTATTGATTTTTTTAGGCTTGGTAATAAATTTATTCTTTTTTGAAGATGATAGCCGTAGTGGATTCATTAATCTATATGGCAGGGAATTAAAAAAACAAATTGATTATCCAGAATACAATAAGAAAATCTATATTTATGATTGGGGTGGAATACCTGATGGATATGAAAGTACAGAAATCAAAATTCAAGTAGGGATATCACCCTTTGCTCACACATTGGCAAAAATCAAGACGGAAATTGAACAAGTTAGGCAAAATAAAGAAATTTTAGAATTTAATGTTCACTATATCCAGCAACCTATTTTGAAATATAACCTGCGAACAGATTTAGTTTGGATCAGTCCAAATGTTTCCACAATTACAGATGATTGACCATTTGTCATTCTCACCATCCCCATCTCCCTTTTAAGCACGACCAGAGAATTTTAAGCAATACTGGTACAAGAAGATTTACACAAAATACAAAAATGACAATTCTAGCGAGTGATACGCCTGTTTTACAGTGGGCTGGGGATACCTTGGCAATTGGATTATTTGAAGATGCTGTAGAGTTATCTGGAGATTTGGTGACTTTAGATGAAAAATTTGCCGGAATATTCAAAGAATTGATTGCTGAAGAAGAATTTAAGGGTAAAGCCAACAGCACGATCGCTACACGGGTGGGTGCTGGTGGTTCCATTCGCAAAATTATTTTCGTGGGTTTAGGAAAACCGGAGGGGTTTAAACTAGAGTCACTGCGACGAGCTGCTGCTGCTGTAGCCAGGAGTGCCAAAAAGCAAAAGACCAAAACCCTGGGAATTAGTTTACCAGTGTGGAATCACGATCCGGCAACAACAGCCCAAGCGATCGCTGAAGGTGTGGAACTGGCGCTTTACCAGGATACTCGCTTTAAGTCGGAAGTTGAGGATAAAAGCCCACAAATAGAAACAGTAGATTTACTGGGTTTAGGTGGACAAGAAGTAGCCATAAACCGGGCTAATCAAATTGTTTCTGGGGTTATTTTGGCGCGGCAATTGGTAGCAGCACCAGCAAACGCGGTAACACCGATTACATTGGCAGAAACGGCTCAAGCGATCGCCTCTGAGTATGGTGTACAAGTGGAAATCCTGGAACGGGAAGACTGCGAAAAGTTGGGTATGGGTGCTTTTTTGGGAGTCGCCCAAGCTTCTGACTTACCACCTAAATTCATTCACCTAACTTACAAGCCAGAAGGCACACCCACAAGGAAACTAGCAATTATCGGTAAAGGTTTAACTTTCGACTCCGGTGGACTCAACATCAAAGGTGCTGGTAGCGGGATCGAAACCATGAAAATTGACATGGGTGGTGCAGCAGCCACCTTGGGTGCTGCAAAAGCCATTGCTCAAATTAAGCCTGATGTTGAAGTGCATTTTATCTCCGCTGCCACAGAAAACATGATCAGCGGGCACGCCATGCACCCAGGCGACATTCTCACAGCATCTAACGGCAAAACCATAGAAGTCAACAACACCGACGCTGAAGGCCGTTTAACCCTCGCAGACGCCTTAGTATTTGCCGACAAACTAGGAGTAGATGCGATCGTGGATTTAGCGACTCTGACAGGCGCTTGTGTCGTGGCTTTAGGCGAAGATATTGCGGGGTTATTTACTCCCGATGATAAAATAGCCTCCCAGCTAGAGAAAGCAGCAGAAGGCGCCGGAGAAAAGATTTGGCGGCTACCAATTGAAGAAAAATATTTAGAAGGAATCAAATCTGGTATAGCCGATTTGAAAAATACAGGTCCCCGTGCAGGTGGTTCCATTACTGCAGCTTTATTTCTCAAGCAATTTGTCAAAGAAACCCCTTGGGCACATTTAGATATTGCAGGGCCTGTGTGGACAGATAAAGAAAACGGCTATAACAGTTCTGGCGCCACCGGCTTCGGTGTTCGCACTCTAGTTAACTGGGTACTGAGTCCAGTAGACTAGTGGGGCATTGGGCAATTCAATTTTGGATTTTGGATTTGCAATTTTGGATTTGACTTCAATCTAAAATCTAAAATCTAAAATTCCTAGGGCATTGGGCATGGGGGAGCCACTGCGTTCCTGTCGCCTTGCGTCAGAAAGCATGTGGCGTCATGGGGAAAATTACTTCCTCATCCCCCTCATCCCCCTATCTCCCCATGCCCCCAGTCCCTGTCCACAATGACAAAAGTGAATTGGCAATGCAAAAGTTACAATTTTTAAGCAAAGCCATCTGGTAAAATTTGTAAGGTTTCTATAAGCTCTAAGCAATGGGATCGACTTGCGTACGGATCGCAATTGACGCAATGGGAGGGGATCACGCACCCGCTGAAATCGTGGCTGGCGCAGTGCGGGCACGAGAAGAATTGGGTGTCAAAGTTTTGTTGGTAGGTGATCCCCAACAAATTGAAGCTGCTCTGCCACCAAAAACTAATTTGGAGCAGATAGAGATCGTTCCTGCAGAGGATGCGATCGCGATGGATGAGGAGCCTTTAAATGCCGTTAGGCGCAAACCCAAGGCTTCCATCAACGTGGCGATGGATTTGGTGAAGAAACAGCAGGCAGATGCTGTGTTTTCTGCTGGTCACTCTGGGGCGGCGATGGCGGCGGCTTTACTCCGTTTAGGAAGATTACCGGGAATTGACCGCCCAGCTATTGGTACGGTGTTCCCTACAATCATTGCGGGTAAGCCAGTGCTAATACTTGATGTCGGTGCAAATGTAGACTGCCGTCCCAAGTTTTTAGAGCAGTTTGCCGTGATGGGATCAGTTTACAGCCAGTATGTGCTGGGAATATCTGAACCCAAAGTTGGTTTATTGAATATTGGTGAAGAAGAGTCTAAGGGCAATGATGCCGCAGTTCGCGCTCACCAATTGCTAAAAGAAAATTCTCAAATCTCCTTTATTGGGAACGCCGAAGGGCGGGATGTGCTTTCTGGTAACTTTGATGTGATTGTCTGTGATGGCTTTGTTGGCAATGTGTTGTTAAAGTTTGCCGAAGCAGTCGGACAAGTGATTTTGCAAATATTGCGGGAAGAATTGCCCCAAGGATTGCATGGTCAAATCGGCACGGCTCTTTTAAAACCCAACCTGAAGCGGATTAAACAGCGGATGGATCACGCCGAACATGGCGGTGCTTTGCTGTTAGGCGTGGCAGGAATTTGTTTGATTGGTCATGGTAGCTCACAAGCGCCTTCGGTTTTTAATGCCATTCGCATGGCGAAAGACGCTGTAGATAACCAGGTGCTAGAACGAATTCAGTCCCAATATCAAAGCCTACAGCGGGAAAGTGGTTAACAATCAGTCATTTGTCGTTTGTCATTTGTCATTTGCTGATGACTGATTACAAGGGACAAATGACAAAAAGCTGATAACTGGAGAGACTAGGAGTGCAAAAGTTAGGCATAGCAATTACAGGAAGTGGCTCGGCATTGCCAGAAACTTCCCTCCACAACCAGGCGCTGACTGAACTGGTTGAGACATCAGATGATTGGATTACCACAAGAACGGGAATTCGTCAACGCAGGTTGGCGCTGCCAACTGATTCTTTAAGTGTAATCGCCGCTGCTGCTAGCCATCAAGCGATCGCCGCTGCGGGAATTACAGCACAAGATTTAGATCTGATCATACTGGCGACCTCAACCCCTGATGACTTATTTGGTAGTGCTTGTCAAATTCAAGCTGAATTAGGGGCTACCAACGCCGTAGCTTTTGATTTGACAGCTGCCTGCTCAGGTTTTGTATTTGGACTGGTAACGGCTGCCCAATACATTAGAACAGGTGTTTATCAAAATGTACTTTTGGTAGGAGCGGATATCCTCTCTCGTTGGGTAGATTGGCAAGACAGACGCACTTGTGTATTGTTCGGCGATGGGGCTGGAGCAGTGGTATTGCAGGCTAACGAGAGCGATCGCTTGCTGGGATTTACACTCAAAAGCGATGGCACTCAAAACCACTACCTTAATCTCGGCTATCAAGGCTCTGCCCAAGAACTGATTCCCGGTGTCAATGTCAGCAAAGGAACTTACCAGCCAATTACCATGAACGGCAAAGAAGTCTACCGCTTTGCTGTGCAAAAAGTACCCGAAGTCATCGACAAAGCCTTATTTCATGCCAATCTGACTGTTGATCAAATCGATTGGTTACTATTACATCAAGCCAATCAGCGGATACTCGATGCCGTTGCCCAACGCCTAAATATTCCCAATCATAAAGTTATCAGTAATCTTGCCAATTACGGCAACACCTCCGCCGCCTCCATCCCCATTGCCCTAGACGAAGCAGTACGACAAGGAAAAATTCAACCCAATGACATAATTGCTACATCTGGCTTTGGCGCAGGACTTACCTGGGGCGCGGCCATTTTTCAATGGGGAAGGTAAATATTTTGTCCTTACTGACCCAGGACTTACGCAACTGGCATATTATTTTAAATTCGTAGTCAGGACTAAAGTCCTGACTACAAACGCGAGTGCGTGTCGTATACAAACGCTACCCGTAGCTTGCTTGCCCGAACACGAGTGCGTCTCCGTAAAAGAAGGGCTAAACTACACCGAAAATTTAATTTTTTTGTGACACTTGCGTAAGTCCTGTGACCAATAACCAATGACAACTGACAACTGACCAATGACTAAAACTGCATGGGTGTTTCCCGGACAAGGTTCTCAAGTACAGGGTATGGGATTAGACTTATTAGATATACCCGCCGCAAAAGATAAATTTGCCCAAGCTGAGGCAATTTTGGGCTGGTCTGTCACAGAAATTTGTCAAAATGATATTGAACATTTATCACGAACGCTTTACACCCAGCCCATCCTTTATGTGGTAGAAAGCATTTTAGCCGATATTATTCGAGAACGGGGACATAAGCCAGATTTAGTGGCTGGGCACAGTTTAGGAGAATATATTGCTCTTTATGTCGCCGGGGTGTTTGATTGGTCTACGGGTTTACACTTGGTGAAGCGTCGCGCTGAACTCATGGATAGTGCCGCAGATGGGATGATGGCGGCTTTGATGAACTTTGATCGCGAACAATTAGAAAAAGTTATTGCTCAAACACCCGACGTAGTGCTAGCCAATGATAACAGTCCGGCTCAGGTGATAATTTCGGGTACGGCTGATGCTGTACATACGGTAATGTCTCAAGTTAAAACCAAGCGTGCTATCCCCTTAAAAGTTTCTGGAGCATTTCACTCACCGTTAATAGCAGATGCGGCTGCAGAATTTCAAGCAGTTTTAGAATCTGTGGAATTTCAGCCCGCACTAGTGCCAGTATTATCTAATGTCGAACCACTACCCTCGGTTGATGCTGAGGTTTTAAAACAGCGCCTGAGCCAACAAATGACAAGTTCGGTGCGGTGGCGAGAAATTTCTCTACAATTACCAGATAATGGCATTGAGCAAGTAGTGGAAATTGGGCCTGGTAATGTCCTCACTGGTTTGATTAAACGTACTAGCCCTGGTTTAATCTTAAAAAACGTTCGTAATGTTGCTGAGTTGCCAAAATAGGGACTGGGTATTGGGAACTGGGTAATTAGGGACTTCCAAACTCTTAACTCCCAATTCCGCGCCTCCTAACGCTTAATACTTTTAATTCCTAACTCTTAACTCCCCTATGAACAGAAGCCGCGAACCGTTTATTAGTCGGGCACTTTATTATTCTTTCAATTGGCCGGTTATCGTCCCGATACTTCGGACTTACTTTCGCAGTCGGATTTATGGTGCTGAAAATGTCCCCCAATCTGGACCATTAGTCATAGTCAGTAATCATGGTAGTTACTTTGATCCGCCAATTATTTCCAGCTGTGTACGTCGTCCAGTGGCGTACATGGCTAAAGAAGAGTTGTTTCAAGTCCCAATTTTGGCGCAAGTGATTAAATTGTACGGTGCTTACCCCGTTAGTCGAGGTACAGCCGATCGCGCTGCCATTCGTTCTGCCTTAGAATGCCTTGATAATGGTTGGGCTGTGGGTATTTTTTTGGATGGTACTCGCACAAGTGATGGTCGCATTATAGACGCGAAACGAGGCGCAGCCCTGCTGGCGGGGAAAGCCAAAGTACCAATTTTACCTATGAGTTTATGGGGTACTGAGAGGATTTTACAAAAAGGCTCGCCCATACCCCAACCAGTGCCCATCACTATCAGAATTGGTAAGTTGATTGATGCGCCTAGTTCTACGACTAAAGACGAATTGCAGTCCTTAACGCAAAAGTGTGCTGAAGTAATTAATGAAATGCATGATTTAGGGCGTTAGGGAATCATTCATGAAAAACAAGATCCCCGACAACTTTTACAAAGTCGGGGATCTGAACATTTCAATTTTTACTTTGCAAATAGAGAGGAGTAATTCAGGTAAAATCAGGTATAGAAGCCTAAAAAATGCGGATTTATGCCAGATTTAAGAGCAGAAATAACAGAAAGCCTGGATCAGGCTGAGTGGGAATGGCTCATTCCCCATGTCAAACGGGATGCGCTGATTTTGGTGACGCAGGGATTAAATTTGGTAGATGTCGGCGTCGCGATCGCCAGCGATAACCTTCTGGAAGTGCAACAATGGATTAATGCACAATTAATTACCAAACCCTCACCAGCACAGTTGGGAGAATGGAATCAAAATCCCACCAAGCGGTTTGAAACCCTCATTGTACAGCCTTATGTTCTGGTACAAGAAATAGTAGCCGCCTAAGCTTGAGGTACTGGACTGACAATAAATAAATTATCCAATATTTTCATTGGGCGTAGGGTGCGTTAGACCTAAAATATGTTGTCTATTTCTCTGACGCATCCGACAAAGCCAGCAGTCATAGGGCATTAGTGACTATAGTGCTTCTCAGTTGGATGCCTTACAAATTATATCGTCGCGTGTAGGGGCACCGCACTGCCGTGCCCTTAGGAGTGTATTGGACTCAACTGATAACCGCTATAGAACCCATGCCCCATGCCCTACCGCCTATTTTTTTTGCTCCTCTGCTCCCGTGTAACCAGTTGCTACCCAAATTATCGCTCTGGCGCCATCCCGAAGAGATTTTTCAATAGGTTCAGAGGGTTTTTGCGAAGGAACTGAGACTGCTTTAAACTCAATACCGCGACTCCCCAAAACAATCTCGGCGATGATACAAGCACGACGCATATGGAAATCTGACGTAATCAAATAAACACTCTTCACGCCACGAGCTTGCAAATCATCTACCAACGTAGTAAAATTTGTAACTGTATCCACTGCCTCATAATCGAGGTGTAAACGCTTAGGATCGACTCCAGCCTTAGCAAAAACCTTTTGCGTCGATCTTGGTGGACTACCTCCAGTAATCCAAATAGGCAATTTGGGATTTTCCCGCGCAAATTCGGCTGTAAATTTCTCTCGCTCTAAATTTTTTGTGGAACCGCCCAGCACTAATACAGCTTGGGGTTGCACAAATTGGTTTTGTACTTCTTTGTATCCCCACAAAATGAACAATGGTAGGGAAAAAGCCATAAACCTCAAAGACTTACCTGTAAAAAATAGCTTATTCAAGGCTCTATTACTTTGTCTGCTGAGACTGTAATTTTCTCTACTAGAAAAAACAATAATTAAGTAACCGTCAAGAATCCGAGGATAGTAGGCACTAGTACAGCATGGCGGAAATAAACCCACCATTATGAACCTTGAAACAATCATCATTTGCAGTCTTGAGAAATGGTAGGCGTATTTACGCCGCACGGTACTAGTACAGCATGGCGGAAATAAACCCACCATTATGAACCTTGAAACAATCATCATTTGCAGTCTTGAGAAATGGTAGGCGTATTTACGCCGCACGGTACTAGTAGTCTGTTTCATTAATTCTGATGAGTGAATTAAGTTCGTAGTCAGGACTTCAGTCCTGGATTTTGAAGCACTAAAGTGCTTACTACGTACCCATCAAAATTAATGACATGGAGTACTAGTAGTCTGTTTCATTAGTTCTGATGAGTGAATTAAGTTCGTAGTCAGGACTTCAGTCCTGAATTTTGAAGCACTAAAGTGCTTACTACGTACCCATCAAAATTAATGACACAGAGTAATAGGGACTGGTGACTGGGCATAAGTATTTTTTAGTTCAACACTTAACACTCAGCACTTTTTTTAATCAGATTAGCAGAGTTACACAAAAATTACCCTAGCAAGAACTTGGGGATTTTTCCTGTTTAATCGGGATTAACCGCGCTTAAACAACAGCAACTCTCATAATCGATGCACTATCCTACACTGTATCGGAAGATTGATCAAAGACATCCGACACTTTATACATTTAATTGTTTTTAGAGGACGGGACTGGCCAGGTTCGAACCGGCGACCTAGCGCTTAGGAGGCGCTCGCTCTATCCAGCTGAGCTACAGCCCCAACTACGAAGCATATACAATCATAGCAGTAGTTTTAGCGCGATCGCCAAGAATTGTCCCAAGAACCGCCACCTACTTCTAATCCACAAACTTTTGTTTGTGCTTTCAGGATTATTTCCGATTTTTTGCCACTTAGTTTTCGTAACTCTAAATCTAGCGCACCTTGCATAGTATCTCGACAACAGAAATCTAAACCATTTACTGTCGGCGCTCGTAGATATGTACCTGGTAGATGGGTAGTGCCGGTCAATTCAACTTCATAATTTAAGTTGCCAGCTCGCATTTGCCATCTACCCCAAGGCTGAATATCCCAATCAACTTGTGAATTCCAGGGAACGAATTCATAAAACGTGCCTTGATAGTGCAAACCAATCATCGCTACCGATTCCATCCACCACAGCACCCCACGCCTACCGCCGCCTGCAGTTAATGCTAAATCGGGTTCGCCGTCGAAGCTATTGCAATTGAGCCAAAACCATTTTTGGGGAAAAGCACCGCCCCAATTTTTCTCACCATAAGCCGGGGCGTTGGTGAATTCATAAATTTTACCATTCCAGTCAATCCAGCCGCTAGCTAAACCGTGAGCCATTAAAATTTGCCATCCGGGTTCAAAAAGCTGGAAAAACGACAACCAGCCAGCAGTTGACTGCTGCAGGCTATTTTGATTACCCCAGGCGTACACTGGCTGAATTTCATATTGCCAACGGCAATAATTACCAGTAGCAGGATCATCAATCACACCCTGATTTAACGTCGCTGTAGCTTGATAGCCTTGTTGAATATGACGTTCAAACTCGGCTGGTAGGAGATATGATGGTTGGCTGGTTAAATTTGTTTTACCCCAATGACCCAAAGCTAAAACATCCCGACTACCCCAAAACTTCTTGACATCTGGAAAAGTCCGACATAGATACTCATCATCAGCTCCGAGGATTTGCGCTGCACCACCACTGTGGGGTTTACCGCCGATGGGATCTTCGATGGAGTACATGAAGGCAAAAGTTTGCCCACAATCAGGTAAAGTCACGCGGTAATACCACCCTTCAAAGAAGCGGCGACTACTACCATCCCAGTGATAACCAGCATGGGGTGTTTGGGTTAAGTCTAGGAAATTTCTGGGAATACTAACCATATATTCTGATGTGTTGCCTATTTCCTAGTATGCGCGATGCCGTAGTCTCAGCAATAACAGACTCTACTGAAGATTGATTATCTCAGGAAAATATTAAGAAAGATTACAGAATTATTGCGACAAATTAATGGTAATGAAGATTGGTAAATATATTGTCCAGCTACAAATAAATGATGCTAGATTAAGAGCAAGGTACAAGAAGGTTAAAAGTTAATCAAACAAAACCTTTAAGTTAGAGCCTGTACCTCCTGCTCTAATATAAATCGCAACCAGTGCTGATTTGTCGCATCAATTGAAAGTGTTTTCGCCTTAGATTCATTGAATTGTTGTGGAGGTGATAGAATACACAGCCAGAGATGCCTGTCTAGTGGGAATCAATGATGCGTAGTTCCCAGGAAAATGGTTGCGAACCTTATCCACATTTAGTTGAGTTAATTTCGTCTGATTTATCCAATTTTCTTCAACAGTCATAGTTTTTATAAACCGCCAAGAGCTGCTGATATGTATCCATCGTAGCTTGAGGCGGTTTAAAGTCATTGCTGAGTACTGAGTTGTCAGTGGTAATTACTTTTGCCTTTTGCCTTTGGGAGCATCCCAATTTTTCAAATGTAGCATCTTGCTCGCTTCCCATAATTCGTGAGCAAGATGCTCGCACTACCAAATCATAAATTCCCACATTTGGGATGTTCCCTTGCTTAACTCTTGACTCTTACCTCTTGCCTAAATTAAGGTAATGACAGTAACTTCAGGTGGGCAAAATAGGCGTCCCGGTCGATAAGTTCCTAAGCCACGATTTACATATAACTGATTATTTTCTACATTGTGAAAGCCCTGGGACCATTCCCAATATCGCACCACTTTGTAAGAGTCGCCCAGGAAAAATGGCACCCAACGCCGCAGTTTTTTAGGCAGTTTTTTTAGGAACCTTTTATAATAAAGTACGGCAGGCCCCATACCGGGAATGACAATGTGTCCTCCGTGGGTATGGCCAGATAACTGCAAATCTACTCGCCATTGTTGCAATATCTTAGCTGTGTCTGGGTTATGAGATAAAACAATTCGGGGTGTGGCTGAGTCTAATTGCTTCATTACTGGTGCGGGGTTAAATTCTTGTGACCAATAATCAGCTAGTCCTATCAATGGTAATTCTTTACCTAGTGGATAGGCGATTTGATTCCAAAGTACATGAACCCCAATGTTAGTAAAGGCGGCTGTAACTTCTGCTTTGGAGTGTCCGTAATATATATCATGATTGCCCAGTACAGCATATGTACCACAACGGCTTTCTAAATTTTTCAGTCTATGTGCCAGTTGATGAATTGGAGTAGGATCGTCTGTCACGTAGTCGCCTGTTAATAGAACTAAATCAGGTTCAGCTTCGTTGCTAAATGCGATCGCTTCTTTTAACATTTCTTCCGACAGCCGCAAACCATCGTAATGAAAATCTGACAATTGCACTAACTTTGTGCCTTGCAAAGATGCAGGTAAATCTGCAATCTTAACCGTGATTTTATCTACTCTTAAATGTCCCGTAAATAACCAGTGCATAGCGCAACAGACACTCCTCATAGCAGCGCTTTCAGCTTACCAAAAATCAAAATGTATCTTGAGTTTTTAGAATAACTTATCTCCTTAAATCTCAATTAAATTACTAATTTGTTTGTAATACTCATGCTAAACTAAGTAAATTGGCGTAAATAATGACAGGTTCGTAAACAGGATTTTAGGGATTACCAAGAAATAAATTATTCCATCTTGTGGGGTGGACATCCAGCCCTTGGCCACAGGCGGGCGAGACGCCCAACGCCACTTGCTTCTCCCAAGGGGAGACGCTACGCGCAGCAATATCCCCGTAGGGGTACAAGTCGGGGAACCCGCCCAACGCAGTGGCTCCCCCACAGGAAAAGTTGGATGTTTTTTTATTTGTCAGTCCCTTAGTCCTAAAATGAGGGCTGTAGCCATCTCTAAGAGACGCTACGCTAGCTGCTGCTTAAGACGAGGGGTAAACTGGGAAATAATTTCCAGACTTTTTGACATTACTAGGACTTACGCACTGTACAAATTAAGCATCGTATGCATTTACACAAATAGGTCGTTTCAGGCTTTGATTAATCCAACTTTTATCGTCAACAGGCTCACACCTAAGAGGGCACAGCAGTGCTGTGCCCCTACGAAATATGTGGTTTTTTCAACCATGCATATTTAATTTTTTATGTCAATGCGTAAGTCCTAATTACTTAATTTATTTTCATTTACTAACTTTGTAAGGTAATGATAGTAACTTCTGGTGGGCAAAATAAACGACCTGGGGGATAAGTTCCCAAGCCACGATTGACATATAGTTGATTTTGTCCGACCTGATAGAAACCCTCAGACCATTCCCAATTGCGAGTTAGAGTGTAGTCTTTGGGTAAACAGGGAAACGAATACCGGATTTTTCTGGGTATTTTTCCCAATATAAGTCTATAATAAAGCACCGCAGGACCCATGCCGGGAATGACGATTTGGCCACCATGAGTATGACCAGATAATTGCAAATCTACTCGCCAGGCTTGCAATATTTTTGCAGTTTCAGGGTTGTGAGATAATACAATGCGGGGGATAGTGGGGTCTAACTGGTTCATCACTAGTCCCGGATTGAATTCCTGTGAACGCAAATCTGCTAGTCCCACCAATGGTAATTTTGTACCTAGTGGATAGGCGATTTCATTCCACAGGACGTTAACCCCAATACTAGTCAAAGCGGCTGTAACTACAGCTTTTGAGTTTTTGCGATATATATCATGGTTCCCCAATACAGCATAGACACCAGCGCGACTTTCGAGATTTTTGAGTCGCAGCACCAGTCTGTGAATCGGTTCAGGAGTTGTGGTAACATAGTCACCAGTCAGTAGAACTAAATCTGGATTAGCTTGATTGCTAACTGCGATCGCTTGTTCTAGCATTTCTTCTGACAACCCGAAACCATCATAATGAAAATCAGACATCTGCACCAGCTTCTTGCCTTCTAGAGATGCAGATAAGCCGGCAATTTTAACCGTCAATGTCTGAGTACTCAACGGCCCAGATAACAACCAGTGCATAAAGCGCTCAATATTCCTTCATCATAGCGCTTATAGCTTAACCAAAAAATTATCCGCTTGCCTGTGGGAACCAGCATAACTTCTTGATAACTTCATGAAAGCTGACAGTTTTTGTGTATTTGTACTGAGTTAACTCAAAAGCTACTCTGCTCTAGAGTTATAGTAAAACGCAATAGATAATTTAGTATAATTTATGACCTAGTATTAATTGGTCTTGATCTATTGTTCAGTGTTCGTATCCCAGGGATTGTCAACAACCTGCTCCTTGGTTCGTTATACTACCTGACTAAATCATCCCTCAAGCAAAAAAATGGGGTAGTTGCTCACCACCCCTTAATTTAATACAGCTTGGAAAAATTAGAAATGCTCTGGGAACAGGCTAACTGTCCTTGATAAATATCGTCAAGAGTATTCTCAAAATTATCACCCCATAACCAAGGATAAATCGGCAGAATCTATGTAATTATTGAAACTCACAGAGGAACTATTACTTTATCAAATTAGTTTTGAGGATTTGTCGTCAGCACGAAGAGTGCTTAGAAAATCAGGACTAAAGTCCTAAGTATAAGCATATAGTACAATTAATAGTAAGATTTAGCACATAATAATTGCGTAAGATAACATCTAACAATTTTAGACATTCTCTAGTTTTATTTCAGTAAAATATGTACCCCAAGTTTTTTTTTGGATACCAATTATTCCCAGTAGGTTTAATCTGGAGCTTGATTATTTTGACTGTATCCGCAGAGAAATTACAGGCGGCGCAATCTGATGAAAACTGGAATTTAGACTCACAATTGGGCGAACCAATCACTTTAGTGACGAATTTAGACAATATTCAACAAAATAAGCCAGGAATTATCGAAACAGATTCTTTATTTTCTAGCCAAATTGATTATAAGTGGAACTCATCCTCACAATTAACCGAAAGAATAACAGACGTTGCTATCTTAGAAAACCTGGATACAGATATTGACAAAAATTTATCAGCTTATCGATTAGAGCCAACGCCTATTTTGATAGCTGCTCCGGAAAACTTCAATCCTGGTTTGTGGATACCACCACCATCACCACCACCACCCCCACCAAAACCACCGCCAACCGAAAGTACACCTGGTTCACCAGGGTTAGTTTTGGAAAATATTCAAACAGACTTCCGTGACGATTCGAGTAAATTTTTTCAGCATAATCAAATTATTGAGCCAACATTTCAATTTCGCTTGCCCAATGGAGAGAAACTCAAATTAAGAACTGGATTTAATACCTTTGAGCAACCACCGAAATTTGGTACAGTGACTAATATTCCCTTTCAGGTTGGATGGCAAGGAAAAACAGGTGAATATACTATCCAATTGGCTGGGGGTATTGACTGGTTTAATCGGTTGCCGATCGCGTTCAATTTTAATGCTCAGATAGATAGACCAATATTTGTTAATTTAACTCCAACTTATCAATTGCAATCAGCTTTATTTCTATCGGCAGTTTTAGAACATGGACCATACAAAACGAGTGCCCAAACATTACAAAGTCAAATCAAATCTTGGCGCACTGGGCTAAATGCCTTTTGGCAGATTGAACCAAAAACTAGCTTTTTTACACTGTATCGAATTGGCTTCTATAACGACGGCAACTTTGAGCAGCAGTTATTTAGTAGGCTAGAGCATAAATTTTTGGGGCATTTTTGGATAGCTACTAATTTATTTGCCTGGAGTTATACCCGCAATTGCCAAGAAATTAGTGGCTATTTTTCTCCACAGTCTTTTCTAGTTTACAACGCAGAAATTGGTTGGACAGCAGATATTTTTTCTTTTCTAAGTTGTCGAGCAAATGCGAATTTAGGACGACAGACACTTAATGGTAACACGACTGGAGGTATTAGTTATCAAGGTCATTGTACAACACAAATATTGCCAAATATAGATTTAGATTTCGGTTATACATTTAGTAATGTCCGTAATTTAGATACTGGGAATAGTCCTTACAACAATAGAAATTTGTCTGGTCAATTGCAGATAAAATTTTAAATTTATTCCACTTTTTTGACTATATGGATTTATATCTTCTAAATATAAAAGCAGTCATACTTGTAAAATTTCTTGTTGTTAGCTCTGGGCATTCCCGAAATCAGCGTATACACTAAAACAGTAACTTAAGTACCTGTCTTTTGACGTTGACTCCATAAAATATCTTATTATCCGCTTTTTATAAGAGTTTGGTAAGTATGCAGGTCTGATGATTGAGGCAGTCACACAATATAGTCGTGAATATAATAATACAGTATTGACTAGTGTATTTACTATGCATATCAATCAAAATACGACAAATTATCCGATTCTGCGCTGGCGTTATGACCCTAGTGTACAAGGAAAACGGGATTTAAGAATTGACTTTTTGCGGGGTATCGCCATCGTTTCTATGGTATTCAACCATTTAGAAAGCCCTTCCTATTTCAGCGCGATTAACCGAGGACATATTTACGCCAGTGCGGCTGAAGGATTTTTATTTATTTCTGGTCTAGTCTTAGGGATGGTGACTCTGGGACGTATTGAAAAGGTTGGCTTTTCAGATGCCATGAAAAAGCTCCTACAGCGTTCTTGCAAACTGTATATAACCAGTTTTATTCTGATGTCTGTACTGGGTTTATTAAGTATAATCGCTCCTGGTTGGACTCGCCCAGCTTTTGATGTAGCTCCTGGTGCTTGGTGGCAAATTATTTTAGCTGCGGCGACATTCCACCTAGCGCCACCTGTGGTTGATATTCTGCAACTTTATGTGCTGTTGTTGCTGGTATCTCCCGTGCTATTTTTGATGCTAAGAAAAGGGCTTTGGCTACCTGTTTTAGCTATTTCGTGGTTACTTTGGAGTATCCAACAATTGCATCCTTATGCTTTAAGTTTCCAGCCCATAGACAGAGAACATCCTTATTTTGTATTTGCTAGCTGGCAAATTTTATATGTACATGGTTTATTGGCAGGTTACTACCGCACTCAGCTGCAAAAAATTTGGGCAAAAATTCCCAAAATACCAATGATTGTAGTTTTATTACTAATAGTTGCTGGTTCGATAACTGCGGCGCATCACGATCTTCATCTAGGTACTTGGCCGGCAATATTTTCTCACAAAGTGCGGTGGCTAGCATGGACAGACCGTAGCCGGAATGGATTTATCCGTTTAATTAGCCTGACTGGTCTATTTCCCTTGCTCTACATCATAGTTGACACCTTTTGGCAACCGCTTTATAAAACCCTGGGAAAACTATTAATTACATTGGGTCAAAACTCTCTGTACATCTATATTGCCCATGTTCCAGTGACGGTGATTTGGTTTTTAATTCCTGGTTTAGTTGACGGGAATCCTTTGGTAACTACTCTAGCTCAAGCAGTTGCTGTGGGACTGTTCTGGTTGCTGGTGAAAAAAGAAGTCTTGTTTAATATCATCCCGCGCTAGTCATGATCAAAAATCTCATTCTCAATCCTTTTACTTCTCAAACTCGACTCCTAAAACAAGCGATGATTGTCGGTGCGATCGCTCTAGCTGGCTTCGGTGTGCATCAAGTTTTTGACTGGCACGAAATTACTACCTTACCAACTCCTGTTGTCGCTGATCGTCCCCATCGTTTGACTGCAGAAGATCGACAATTAGCTCGTACTGCTTGGCGCTATTTTGAAAAAAATCACTTGTCCACGGGTTTAGTATCTTCGGCTGCAGACTTTCCCGCGACAACTATGTGGGATGTCGGTAGTCAATTCGCTGGGATGGTGGCGGCGCGAGAACTGGGGATGCTTTCCCCACAAGAGTTTGACAAATGGATGCAGCAAGCATTGGTGACTTTAGCAAAATTGCCTTTGTACCGTAATGAGTTACCCAACAAAGCCTATAACGCTCAAACCTTAATCCCAGTTAGCTATGGACAACTGGAAAAACGCCAAGAAATCGGCTTTTCATCGCTGGATTTAGGGCGACTGGCGCAATGGCTAGATATAGTTGCAGCCAGATATCCCCAACATGCTGCTGCTACTAAGGCTGTAAGCGCTCATTGGAATTTGAAGCGTGTGTTAAATGATGGTCAACTGATGGGGACTGACGCACGAACTGGAGAAGAAGCCTGGAGCCAAGAAGGACGCCTTGGCTATGAACAATACGCCGCTTATGGATTAAAGAATATCGGGGTTGTGGCTTCCAAATCACTTGATAGCAAGGCGGAAACTAAGTTTATCTCTGTTATGGGTATAGAGGTGCCAGCTGATAAGCGCGATACTTACCATAACTATGTCACCAGTGAACCCTATATCCTCGATGGTTTGGAAACTGGTTTTAAGGCGTTAGCTGCTGAATATGCCGCTAGGGTATTACAAGCCCAACAAGCTCGCTATCGGGCGACAAATCACCTCACCGCTTGGTCGGAGGATAATTTGGATCGAGCGCCGTGGTTTGTGTACAACTGCATTTTTGTCAATGGTGAATCTTGGAAAACTCTTGATTCATCGGGTAAGGATGCTACAGCTTTTCGGGGTAGTAGCACCAAAGCAGCAACCGCCTGGCACATGCTTTTCCGTACTCGCTATACCGAGAAACTTTATCAGGGTATGCGTTGGCTGGGAGATCCAGATCGGGGAGTTTTCTCAGGTTTTTATGAGCAGACTCAAGAACCAAACCGAGCGCTAACGCTGAATACTAATGGCATCGTTTTGGAAGCACTGTTATATAGTCATGTGGGGAAACCTTTGCAGGTTTGGGCGCATGAGCGTTAAGGGATTACCAAGAAATAAATTATTCCATCTTGTGGGGTGGACATCCAGCCCTTGGACACGGGCGGGCGAGACGCCCACCCCACAAGAAGTAGTTGAGTATTTTTTTATTTGTCAGTCCCATAGTGCGTGTTAATTAAATTCCCAAATTGGGAAAGATAACTTTTGTTAGCACTAACAAAACAGGAATTATTAAGAAAATAAGGTTTAAATTATTATGAATTCTGATTTTGACCCACCGCCAAAAGGTTTGTCTATACTGGCGACTGTCGGAGGAGTGGTGACGGCTGTAGTCGCGATCGCTGGTTTGAACTCCTTATCTAAGCATTTTTATCTGACTTATGCTGTCCAAAAGCCGCAAATTTCAGCATCCCCAACCTCTGTGAAGGAAGTTGACGCTATTGCCAAACTTGATGCCACATCTGTGCTGTCACCTGAGATACCAATAAAGAGTAGTAAATTTACGATAGCCAAAACTCCTTATATTGCCCCTGGAGTCGGAAAACTTACCCCAGAGGAAATAGAAATTGCCCGTCAGGCTTGGTCGTATTTTCCGCGCAATTGGAATGAACAAACGGGTTTGGTCAATTCTGTTGATGGATTTACTTCTGTGACTATGTGGGATCAAGCAGCGGCGATCGCAGCTGTGGTTAGTGCTAAAGAACTCAACATCATTCCCACACAGGAATTTGAAGCGAAAATGAGTCGGATGTTGAAGACTCTCGCCTCTATGCCTTTATACAAGGGGGAATTACCTAATAAGGTCTATAACCCGAAAACTTTGTTACCTGTAAATTACGGTCAACTAGATAAACGGGAAGAAATTGGTTGGTCAGCCTTGGATTTGGGACGGCTGGCGATGTGGCTGAAGATTGTTGGCGCTAAATATCCTCAATTGCGATCGCAGACTGAAGCGGTTTGGCAGCATTGGCAAGTCAAGCGTTTGGTCAATCATCAGCAAATGTACGGAACACAAGTTATAAATAGTCAAGAAAAATACAATCAAGAAGGACGTTTAGGTTACGAAAATTATGCCGCCTATGGTTTAAAGCTGTGGGGCTTAGATGTCAAACAAGCTTTAGATTATAAGTCCAATACTGCCTTCGTCAAGATTTATGGACAGGGAGTACCTTATGATCGGCGCGACTTTAAAAAGTCTGGCGCGAATAACTACGTTCTTAGTGAACCATATATTTTAGATGGGATTGAAACTGGGTTTCAATCTTTGCCTAAAGCCTATGCAGACCAGATTTTAGCTGCTCAAGCGGCTCGCTATCAAAAAACGAAAATCTTAACTGCTCTCACTGAAGATAACTTAGATCGCGCTCCCTACTTTGTTTATAGCAGTTTGTTTGTTAACGGCGAACCTTGGGCGACTATCACTGATAAGGGCGAAAAATACAATAATTTGCGCTTTCTCAGTGCTAAGGCAGCAGTGGGTTGGCATGTACTTTACAATACTGCTTACACACGCCAACTATTTGATTTCGTTCCCGCCAATCTTAAATCCGAGAGTGGTTGGTATAACGGGTATTACGAGTCTCTCAAACAGCCCAATAAAACCCTTACCGCTAACAATAATGGAGTGATTCTGGAGAGTTTGCTTTATAAGCAAGTAGGAAAACCTCTCACCGTTTGGTCTGGGGTTAGAGGCGAGTAGGGGATTAGCAACAAATAAATTATCCACTTTTGTGGGGTGGACAGCGTTCGACTGACTTGTACTGAGCTTTGTCGTTCGCGTAGCGTCTCGCAGAGAAGTAGCGCTCACGCCGTACCCCTCCTCAAAAGCAAGCTGCGCGTAGCGTCCCGCACTTAAGTCTTGTCCGCCCCTAACCAAAGGCGGGCGAGACGCCCACCCCACCCAATACTGCTCGGTTAACGAATGTAGAGACGTTACATGTAACGTCTAGACTTGGGTTTCACGCTTTGCGATTTTCAAAACCTACGCAGTATTGCCACCCCATCACCCCATCACCCCCATATCCCAATCCCCATGTCACCACGCCGTCACCAAAAGCTCTTGAGATGGATTGCATTGTTTCTCTGTGGGACTTTTCTACAATTCTTGTTTTACATACCGACGGTAGTTTTAGCTGAAAATCCCGGTTCTAATAGCTGTAGCAATATCTCCGCGCCGTTGACACCGGAGGAGGATACTTACGCTCATGTTGCTTGGCAGTATTTTGTCAAGAATTATCAAGAAGCAACAGGATTTACTAATTCTACTGGTGGGTATCCCTCTGGTACTCTTTGGGATATTGGTAATTATCTGATGGCGTTGAATGCGGCACGGTGGCTAAACTTAATTAACCAATCAGAATTTGATTCCCGCTTTAACAAGTTTCTCACGAGCTTTGGTAATTTGAAGTTATTTGAAAATGCCTTACCCAATAAGGTTTACAATGCAGCTACCGGACAGATGACTGATTACGGCAACAAGCCACTAGAAACAGGGATTGGCTGGTCTGCTTTAGATGTCGGTCGCATCCTCGCTGCATTTCATGTAATTCAGATTTGTCATCCTCAATATAAAGATTGGCTCAAGGGAATTATAGCCAGATGGCAGGTCGCGCGATCGCTCAAAGATGACCAACTATACGGGGCTGTTATTTTACCTGATGGTAAAACATTGTTAGTCCAAGAAGGACGCCTTGGTTATGAGGAATATGCTGTTAGAGGTTATGAATTATGGGGTTTTAAAGCGCCAAAGGCACTTGCTTTAGAGCCTTTTCAGCTTGTAGAAGTGAACGGCGTTAAAATTCCCGTTGATACTCGTGACTATCAAACCACTCATGCGAATAATTATGTAGTCAGTGAATCCTACATCCTCGATGGCATCGAATTTGGTTTAGAAGGATATTTAAAGGAATATGCAGCTAACGTTTTAGAAGTGCAAAAGCGCCGTTTTGAGTCCACGGGACAGTTGACGGCTGTTTCTGAAGATAATATTGATCAAGCTCCTTATTTTCTTTACAACACTGTTTACTCTAATGGTGTTGCTTGGGCAACTATTACAGATGAAAATAAGCCCTACCCCCAAATGCGTAGCATCAGCACTAAAGCAGCATTTGGCTGGCGCTATCTTTATCCTAATAACGCCTATGCTCAGAAAGTTTTTGATGCGGTGAAGGATCTACGTGATCCAGAGGGTAAGGGTTTCTATGCTGGATTTTATGAGGAAACCAAACAACCAAATAAATCTCTGACTGGTAACACCAATGGTCTAATTATGGAGATTTTATATTATAAAGCCAGGGGTAATCGCCCCCTGATTGGTGCTAATGGAGTGAGTTTTGCAGGGATACCAGCTGGTAAACAGGCTGCGACTCCAGCCCCATCAAATCCACCACCGGCGACTTCAACAACGCCACCGAAAAATTCTCCACCACCGGCGACTTCAACAACGCCACCGAAAAATTCTCCACCACCGGCGAACTCAACAACGCCACCGAAAAATCCTCCACCACCGGCGAACTCAACAACGCCACCAAAAAATTCTCCACCACCGCTCAACTTCACACCTAAGGTACATCCGCCCTCAAACCCAGTAACGCTGATAGCTAAACCTATCCCACCAGTGGGTACTCCCCAGCCTGCGCCGAAGTTACCGAAACCGTTAACCGTTGTCCAAAGACGCTATGCTCAAGCAGCTTGGAATTATTTCCCAGCTAATTCACAGCCGGCGACTGGACTAGTAAGCGATCGCAGTGACGTTAAAGGCTCAACTCTGTGGGGATTGGGAGATTACCTAGCAGCGCTAAATGCAGCCTGGGCGCTGGATATCATTTCCCCGAAGGAATTTGACGAGCGCACCCGCCAGCTGTTAGGAGCTTTAGCTCAGATACCGCTATTCCAGGGAGAATTACCTAGTCGTGGTTATGATCCACGCACACTACAACCAGTGGATTATGGCGGTAATCCTGCCCCCGAAGGCACGGGATGGTCAAGCTTGGATGTGGGACGATTAATGGCATCGCTGTATAATTTAAAGACAGATCATCCAGAATACACAGAAGCTATTGATCAAATAGTCCTAGATTGGTCATACTTGCGCGTGGTGCGGGATGGTAAACTTTCCAGCGCCGTAGTTACCAAAGATAAAAATGGGCGATCGCTACCCCGAATTAACCTAGAAACTCGCTTGGGCTATGAAGAATACGCAGCGCGGGCGTTTCAATTATGGGGGTTTGATGCCGATAAATCCGCTGTGGGTGGCGAGTATAAAACTGCCTCGGTTGAGGGTGTGGAAATACCAATAGAACGCACCCGCACAGATACGAAATCAAAAGTTAACCAATACACAGTGAGCAATCCGTTTATACTTTATGGTCTAGAATTTGGTCTAGATCCGCAAATGCGATCGCTATTTACAGCCGTGTATAAAGCTCAAGCTGAACGCTATCGGCATACAGGCACCCTCACCGCCTCAGCCACCACTCTCATTGAACGCCAGCCCTACATTGTCCATACTACAATTACTGGTCAGGAAGGCCCCTTGGATGGCTGTAGGCGATGATGGTAAGCCATTACCAGAAGGACGATTAGTTAGTTCGGCTGTGGCATTCGCCTATTATGCATTGTTGCCAGAAGATAGTTATACTCAAGAGTTAATCAAGGCCGCAACGGATTTGTATAATCCAATGCTGGGATTTTATGAGGGTTACTACGAAAAAACTGGCAAACCCGCTCTTGGTTTAACCAGCAGTACCAACAGTTTAATCCTCCAATCTTTGGTGTATACTGCTACAAAGCAACAACCACTCATGCGTCCCAATAACGCGATGAATTCCCCTTGGTGGCAAGCAGTTGCCAATGGTGATTCTGGTCGTGGTCTACCCAGTAATACTAAGGAGAGAGTCAAGTTAGTTACCAATAATTCAGCTACTTACTGGGTTTCGGTCAATGCTAACAGCTGATTTAAAAATACTTGGTGTATTTGTGACTTTGTGGTTAAAATTTAAACCACCAAGACACAAAGATAGTAGTCTGGCAAATCAACTTTGAAGGGTTTGTAGTAAGGACTTGAGTCCTCAAAAATACCTGACTTTTCACGGCATCTGGAAAACCTCACTTCTATTTCTCTCTCCTACCTCTCCCTAGCCCTCTCCTCTTAGGAGAGGGAAAAGGAACAGCTTTTATTATTGGAGAGACTTTGAATTTTTCCCCTTCCCGCATTGGGAAGGGGGTAGGGGGTTAGGTTTTTCGTCGGCTTTTCCACATAACGTGAAAAGTCAGCAAAAATACGAGGACTAAAGTCCTGACTACGAAAAAGTCATCCGCAGTTTATGACGGCTACTTATGAAAGCATCATTACCTGATAATGAAGCAGAGAGAATTGAGGCACTGTTACAGTACAAGATTCTTGACACTGCACCCGAAGCTAGCTTTGATGATCTAACTCGTTTAGCTTCCTATATTTGTGG
>CAVYXS010000203.1:0-11252 GCA_963772205.1 uncultured cyanobacterium | reverse complement strand
TTATGTTTATGTTAACCCTGACGACTTACGTATTGCTAACTTCGGAATGATTAGGTGTAGAAACCATTTAGCCAATTATTTAGGGTGCGTAATATTATGATAGCGAGATAAATTAGTTTTGGCAATAGTAGTTTAGACCTCTTGCAAAAGTCCCCTAACACCCCACCCCCAACCCCTAAGCGCAAGCTCTTAGGGGAGACTTTGACGTAAGTCGAAGGCGGGGAGGGGTTCTTTGGTTTGATTTATGCAAGAGATCTTTTGTTAGTAGTCAGCACTTTAGTGCTGATAAAATCAGGAATTGAGCCGTTGAGTAAAGATTTATGATATACACACCAAATCAACGCCTAAAGCTAGATGACACAGACGATCAGCTATTTTATGCATATCCGCGCTTCGTCACCCATGTTGATGAAGGCTTTATTCAACAGCTAACAGATTTATATCGCCAGCGACTCAAACCCCACACCCGCATTTTAGATATGATGAGCAGCTGGGTTTCCCATCTACCAGAAGAGATGGAATTTGCCCATATTGAGGGACATGGACTCAATAGCGAGGAACTAGAACGCAATCCCCGGTTTAATCATTACTTTGTGCAAAATATCAACGAAAATCCCCAGCTACCGTTCCAGGATCAAGATTTTGATGCCGTTCTCAACTGTGTTTCAGTGCAATATATACAGTATCCAGAAGCAATATTTTCGGAAATCCACCGCATCCTCAAACCAGGTGGTGTAGCCATTATCAGCTTTTCTAATCGGATGTTCTTTCAAAAGGCGATTCAAGCTTGGCGGGATGCTGCCGAACCCACTAGAGTGGAATTAGTTAAACGCTACTTTGCCTCAGTACCAGGATTTAGTACCGCAGAGGTAATTGTCAATCGCTCAACAGCACCATATTTTCTGCAGTGGTTGGGTGCGAGTGGTGGCGATCCATTTTATGCTGCGATCGCTTACCGCAGTTAAGTTAAAAGTGCTGAGGTGTATCTTTTATCCTCTCAACCCTGGCTATTTTACCTGTGTTAGAGGTGGCTGCTTCACATTTTTCACCTCTACGGGTACTATTTTTCTCAAGCGGATTCTTAAAAATTTTAATATTGGTTTTTCAACATACATATATGTAAATATACCACAAGCTACTGACAGTACAGCAATAATTATCGCCAATAAATTTATGATAAAATAACCTTGATATGGCGTAGTGAAATTCAAATCATTTAACAGCGCTGTGAATATTTTGGTGAAATTATTTATGAGAAACCCATGTATTAAATAAATTGCATAGGAAGCGTTACCTATAGCTATAAGAATACTAGGTATTTTTACAAAACTATTTTTTTCTATGGATACACTTCCCAAAATAATTAATGTAAATGGCAAACCAAAAGCCAAAACAGGAGATAAACTTAATCTTCGATAGTCAAAATCAATAATAGCAGATATGGACAGGAGAAAAGTTCCTAAGGTAATTAAAGCCATCCCATATTTACAATTATATCTTGATACAAGATAGGCTGAAAGGCACCCAAATAAAAACTCAATATTACGCCCATTAAAAATGAACTCGCTCATTGAATTCACTGGGAAAAAGTTGGTTACTCCCATAATATTAATAATTATGCCTATAACCCAAACAGCTATCACTGGGGACATAAATCGAAAGCCTAGAATTAGTACTAAACTAAATACTATGTAGAAAAACATTTCATAACTTAAAGTCCAACTTACACCCAGAAATTTTTCTTCAAGTATCGCTCTATCTTGGGGGAATAAAATAATTGCCTTGAATAATTCTAAAGGATTTATATTGTAACCATTTCCCTTATAACCTATAGTTAGAGAAGCGAATACTTTTACGGCTAAAATTATCCAGTATAAAGGATATATCCGAATAATTCTTTTAAGAATAAAGGATTTAAACTCTCTTGGTTTACCTATGTCCGATTGATGAATATAAAATATGATAAATCCACTTAAAACGAAAAAGAAGTCTACCCCTGCCCAACCAAAACCAAATATATTACCCAAGAAATCTTTTGACAAATCCCGATTAAATATGATGTTACCATGATGAAACAACACTAAGATAGCAGCTAATCCTCGATAAACCTGGATGAGATTTAGTTGATTTTTATTATGTGTATTTACCATAAAAATATTTTGACTCTTAATTTCCTATTTTCCAATTTCCAAAAGTGATAAAATCGGGGGATGCTGCAACAAATTACCAATCAGCATCGGCTCGCTGCATCATCTCACGCAACAGTTGTGTCAATACCTCTGGGGGATGTTGCAAATCTCCATCAATTACCCCTAAAATGCTTCCCCTAGCTACTTGCCAGCCGCGAATAACCGCTGAGGATAATCCCCGTTCCTGTTGGCGTCGCCCTGCAGTTGGGGGTATTCGTCTGTGAGAGATTGTGCTACATTCCCATGTGTGGGTACTATCATCATCAACCACAATTAGTTCATATTCACCAGGGATAGAGTCATCTAGTAACTGGCTCAATATTTTGACAACTTTCTCGATTCCCCCAGGAAAAACAAATTACTATTAGCTGATGTACTCTAGGTTTTCTGAACCTATGTTAATGGCTGAGTCATATCCAGGGCTATTTAATGCAAAATGGGCATTTTTGAGGCGTGTGTTTATGTGCTAAATTATTGTTCCTTACCAAAAACATTGATGAAAATAGCCATGAAACCCAAAATTAAATAGCTCTGGCGTCATATTAAAGATCTACATTATTAAATGCCCCTGTAATGTCTGTGAGTATACATTCCATAATTTATATCAATTTTCAAGTACTTTTATTTAATTTATGAAAACTTCATAAAAAAATTCCTAAAAACTATGTAGACAAGAAAATATTTTGTTGTTCAAATGCATTATGTATCACAAATCATTACCGTCATTTTACGGAGGTAAAGTGAGAAATAGCAAAAGTTAAATCAAAAGTTTAATTAATTGAACTTAAAACAATTACCAATCCAAATCAGTAAAAAATTTATATGACAAAATTTAATTTTTCATAAAGATATTAAATTCCTAGTCTAGTATTTATATTTTCCTCAAGAATGGCATGTTTTTTTAATGCTTGGTTAGTAGTTAGGACTTTAGTCCTAAAAAAGCGATAAATCGCTTACTACATACTAAGGGATTACCAACAAATAAATTATCCACTCTTGTGGGGTGGACATCCAGACCCCTTTCCACGGGCGGGCGAGACGCCCACCCCACAAGCAAAGTTCATGCGTGTGACTACTCGTTCCCAGTCCCCAGTCGCTTGTTGATGAATAATTAAGGCAAAATCTGTAACTCCAGAAACAGAAAAATGATCAAAAAATAAATTTTTTGAGTAAAAAACCACACAAGCCGTGATAATTGGCTCAAAGCTCAACTAAAAGGAGAAGCTAAATATGACTTTCACCCGTGGGCGGAGAATTTTAGCTGCTTTGTTGCTGTCAGTATTACTACTGACTTCGGCATGTGCAGCAAAAACACCAAGTCGATTTGATCAGGTACAGCAAGAAAGTAGTCGGCAAAAAAGCGGTCAATCCGTTGCTAAAAATGCTACTGAGGGTAGCAAATTGAATAAATTTTTCCCCCAGGGGGGAGATGGCTACCAACGGGTCTATACTCAAGAGAAAAAGGGCTTTTCGGAAGCGAAGTTGAAAAAAGATGGCAAAGAGCTAGGCTTACTGTCTATTTCTGATACCACAAGCACACCAGGAGCAGCGGCAAAATTCTCCAATAGCACCAAAAAAATAGCTGGTTATCCGGCTGTGGAAGTAGGGAATACTCAAACTGCGATTTTGGTGGGTAAGTACCAAGTAAAAGCATTGTCCCGCTCCCCGTCATTTACAGCAAGCGATCGCGCTTCTTGGATTGAGAAGTTTAATCTTGATGGTTTAGCTCAATTGAAATGAGCTTAATTGCAAACAAACATTAAATCACGCAAACGCTAAAACAAGGAGATTTTTATGAGCAAACCGATTCAACAGTTGGTTGATGAACTACCAACTAATAACTTGACCATTTCTGCATTGCGATCGCTTGATTTTATCGTTCCTGGTGAGTGGGAAAATACAGTTGGCTTTGTCAACACCATTAAAACCGTGACTGGCGAAACTGACGAAGATCTAATTCAGCAAATTGGCGAACGAGCAATTTATCTGTACAATGATCCGTTCTCAAGGATACCAACGAGCCATGTGGCTCTATCAAACAGTTGATAGTACAGATAAAGCACTTGGTGCAGCAATCTTGGCTAACAAAGTTGGTGAAAAAATTCCCCTTTTGGGTTTTTTAAATAAAGTGACTCCCAAAGCTGAGAAAGCACAAACCATTGATCTATGCCTGAAATTAGTTGCTGAGTTAACAGCCTTCTGCCAAATTAACGGTATTCCTGGAGACAGCGTTGGGGATTTTGTCGCGTCTTTAGGAGAATATAGCGGTGAGTCATTCATTCGTATGGCTGCCTTGGTTTGCTTTGATGGTTTGATTCCCTTAGGTTCCAGTTTTGCTGACAGGGCATTATCTTGGATTAGCCAGACAAGTCCAAATGAATTAGAACAAAACTCGACCTTCCAAAACATTAAAGACGAAATTCCCGGTCAAGATTCTGGCAGCAAACTGAACTTTATCGGCGAAAGCTTCAATTCAGTTACAGGTTGGATGGGTAATCTAGTTGGATCACATGATTTATCGCCAGAAAAGGTTGCTAGCAACTTGCAAGGTTTTATTGATTTTTCAGGTGACAAGTTAGACTACCTCGGAGCGTTCCTGGATGTAGCGACCAATTATTATGAACACACAGGTACACAAACCTTGGCACGTCGCTTAATTGAACGTGCTGTAGCTGAGATTTAGTCAGCGCTTAGATGTTAGTTATTTTGACCACTAACATTTCTGGGCTACTATAGCTTTTCTCGCTCTATTCAGGTATATCATAGCCCCCTCCTCGCTTGCGGGGAGGGGGTTGGGGGTGGGGTTCTTAAGGTGACTGGCGATACGACAAATTCCGAATTACTAAACTTTACTGTTACCCAATTTCTGATTTACCACATCTAATTTTGCCATTCCGCCAAAAACAATTAACCAAACTACTACTACAATCCAGTGAATTACAACTATCACAAATAACGAGCCTGTAAGCGCATATGCAACAGTACATATAATTCCCAATAATGCAGCTAAACCCAGAAAAACCGGATTAAAAAATGTGGGAAATCCCACTTTAAAAAATGTCTTAGCATTTAAAGGATGATATAAAATAAATAATAATAAACTCATAATTCCCCACAAACTCCATTGTAACCAATTGGGATTTTCCAGAGGATGAGGAAGTAGTAAAACTCGAAAAAATAATTCTTCAACAATTGCAGGTAAAAATAAGGAGCGCAATATTAACCAGAATTTATCAATCCAACTTGCAGCCCATATTTGCATCTGTAAAAATTCTAATTTAAAACCTAAAGGTATTGCTATAACGCTATAAATTACCAACATCGCTACAATGACTAACCAATCTTGTAATCTGGGAACTACTAGACAAGCAAATAAGCGATTAATAATAATTGGTAGCGGTGAAATATCCGTAAAGGGAATCTTGATTTGTCCGAAATATACTGTGGGTGCAATGGGTGTAATATCAGGTTGCCAACCACCTACTTGATTCGTTCGTAATACTTGCATAGTTGCACCATGCTTTAAGAATATCCCGGCGAGGTCGTCGTTTGCAAGTCTAGGCATCATTGTTCGCCATGTTGTTAAACCTGCCCAAATGCTACCATCTTGAAATAGTTCGGGTTTTTTGCCTATTTTTGTACCTGCGAGTATACTTGCTTGACTTTTCCAATCAGCACGAACTATACCCAAGGGTGCTAATTGTGTTTCCAAAGATTCGCCTAGTGCGACTAGCTGCTGAAAGCGCAATGCTTGGGGGTGATTGGGGTTTGCTGTTAACCAAGATTGAATTTGAGGAGTTCTAGCGATTTGGTTTTTAATTGATAGTATCGTAGAATAGAGTGCTTGACTGGAGTCTTGTACACAAGAAGTAGCTGGTGATACCATCGCCCCACCAGTACCATCGCCAACGCGATAACGAGCCATTGTCACCTGTAATTGTTGCTGTAATTGGTCTAAAGGTGAAAGTTTCACACCATCAAAATCATAATCCTGGGTTACGGGGTTAAATTTGATGAGAATATCGGATACCGGGCGTGTTGCCAGCCATCCGCGTTGTAAATTACCCATAAAATCAGCCCATGTATGCGTGGCGGCGATAATTCCATCGGGGTTATGGGCATAAATTTGGTGGTATTTAGTTTCAAAGCGTAATTCGTTAGTAAACTCGTCGCGAACAACTTCCGCAATTCCTACAGCAAAATGTCCCGTGATAGTATAAGGTACTCCTAGTGCTTCACCTTTGCGTCCCCCAATTCCACCGAACAGATAAAGTGCGATCGCTTTATCGCCTTCGATCCATGTTGATATAGATTGATTGAGTGTATTTTGTGTATCTAAATTTGCCGTTGCTATAGGGTTTAAAAATACAGTATTGAGTTTACCTTTATTTTGTTCCGTATCTCGCCAATTCAAAGTTTTGATGTAATTTAGTCCTGATTCTTCACCAGTAATAATTTGATTAGGTTGAATTTGAAATAGAGAACGAGGTGCGAGGGCGCTAACTACAAAGGTACTATTTACATCGTTAGCACCGTAAATATACCACCCATCCTTACCTGCAGGTGATGTTTCGATTTGCTTCACAGTGGAAGGAGCAAAATTCCGCGTATCTATGACTTGTTCCGGAATGCGAATAGTTTCTGCAACACCATCAAATTTTTTAGAAGTAGGGTTATAATGCTGTATTAAGAAATAATCGCGCTCTTGCTGCTTTTTTATAGATGAAAGATTTATAGCATCAGAGGTAATTGGTTTAATTATTTTTACCAAACCATAAAACCTACCAGTTACTAAAACAGGTTCGCGTTCAATTTGCAAAAGAGATGTTTCTCCATTTTCGGCAATTATTGTATTTGCATCTAAAGAGACAATAGTATCATCATTAGGGTTCGCACCAGCCAAAGATCGTAAAACACCTACTTGATGGACTCCATTTAGTCGCGAAGGATGAATCATCCCTTTATTTTGACTTTTAATAACTTCGGAACTGAAATTTACATCTTGCGTTACAGCTTGAACGTAAGCAAGTAAATTTTCATTTTTTTTCCACTCCAAACGCACAATTTTACCTACCAAATTTTGGGCTGTAGGTGGTGCATATTGTACTTCCATCCACACCCAATCTAAACCATCTTGTAATTGCTGTTTCGTGGGTAAAATTAACCTTCCTACCCAGTCAGAAATCGGTTTATAAAGATTGGCGTTGGGAATTTGTCCAACAGGATAAAAACCTGGTTGATTAAAATCTTGTCGGGTATGTATGGCGTAATTGCTTTCTTTTTGTATTACCTGCAGTTGTCTGGGAGAAAATTGCCACGCCGCAACTACTGCTATGATTACGAGCAGTAAAAATGTCGTAAACTTGAGCTTTGCTTTTCGACTTAATATCCGCCTGAGCAAGGGAATATACTGCTGAACGTCAGATAAATTATACTATTTATTCTTCACAGGGGGATATGCAGAAAGAAATTTTGTCAACTTACCCATCAAAGCCCAATAGCTTTGTCGAAGCGTAGCATTTCCAGACTTCTGTCACCGTATACCCCTTCTATCTGTTGACGACAGCAGTCAATAGCAAAATCATTCACCTCTTCTGGCTCAATCCCATACATATCCTCAAATATATCTGATTGCACGCGACAAAATCGAGGACGATTGGCGTAAATGCCGCATTCTCGTGTGGTATGGTCAAAATTAACGCACCATCCGTCTTCGCCTACCATGCTCAGATAAAGTTCTAGTTCTGCAGGTGAGAGATATTCCTCTATTTCTGGACGATCTACTGGATCAAGATTACAGCAGGCTCCACATTGCTTTACACATTGCCAATTTGCCATTGTTTTCTCCTTGATTAGATATTGCTCAGTTGTCAACCGTTCCCAGTCCCCAATATTTTACGTTTTTATGTATTTTGTTATAATTTTGTTAAGTAAATTAAATCTTACAGCCCATAGCCAGATATGATCAATTTCGGGTTGGCAATAAGTTATTGAATTTTTTAAGACAATACGTAGAAAAGGAGGAAAAATGTTTGACTTTTTAACCAACATCAATTGGGAAGTAATTTTTCAATTACTGTTTGTCGGGTTAATCGTGATCTCAGGTCCAGTGGTAATTTTTGTACTGGCTTTTCGCAACGGTGATCTGTAAAAATGCTGAGTGCTGAATTGCCGAAAATTTGGTAATTTAAAACTCATAACTCCTAAATCAGGACTTACGCAATTGGCATATTATTTTACAGCGGTTTTCAGGTAACTGAAGTGCCGACTACAAACTGCTGTAAGTTCGTAGTCAGGACTTTAGTCCTGAAAATTAAGTAATGTACGCGCAGCGTTCCCCTAGCGTACTGCTGACTACGAAAAAATTTTAATTTCGTGTGACACTTGCGTAAGTCCTACTCCTAATTTTTAACTCAGCACCAAGCACTCCTAACTCATGACTGATAATGCTTGTAGGGCAGCTTCGATAATTTTCTCATAGGGTGGTAGAGATAGGTCTACCTCTATAGCGTCTTGACGATTATTGCCCAATAAACCGATTTTCTCTCCTGGTTGCATAACTAAGACTTTTCCTTCAGCATTTTTGATTCTTAATTCTGGTAATGAACCATCTTGATAAACACCGCAAGTATAGGGACGCTGGTTGTATTCAAAACTGGCTTTTGAGGTAGACGAGGAAGTGAAAAATGGGTGAGTCTGGCTTGGGAGTCGCACACCGATTAATTCCATCTCAATGGTGGTATTGCCATTAAAGTGATTTTCTCGCAGTTTGTAAGCAATATCGACTCGCCCAGGTAGAGGAAAGTAGTCACCCCAACGCCAAGCGATCGCCTTAATTGTATACTGTTGATGAGCGATAGTTTGGGAAACTGTAACTTTGATGTGTCCCTTACCCACGATTTTTTGCTCAACTACTTGGACATTGGGTGTCCAGAAAACCGGATCGGGATTGTCAATACCGCAAGGATGGAGTGTATTTAGCTGTTGATAAAGTTGGTGATTGATTTCACTAAGGTTAGCTTGGGTATCAATTTTCAGTAGTGGCTTGAGGTGCTGGGGTTCCAGACACTGGTTAGCAAATTCAATCAAACGCGATCGCAATTTTGGTAAATTCTCTGCAGGTAAAGAAAATCCCCCTGCTGCTTTGTGTCCGCCAAATTTACCTAGTAAGTTATGACAAGCTTCTAAAGCTGCAAAGACGTGAAACTCAGGAATTCCCCTTGCTGAACCGCGAATGTGTGCTTCATCCTCATAAGTGCCAATAAACACCGGGACACCGTAACGTTCCACCAAGCGGGAGGCGACAATACCAATAACACCGTGATGCCAATTGGGTTGGACAACAACTAATACACGGTCTTCTAATAGTGATGTTACATATAAAGATTCTACATAGGCGATCGCTTCTTGTTCAATTTGCTCACACATTTGCTGACGCTGCAGATTAATCGATTCGCACTGCATTGCTTTTTCTAGCGCTATCCCCATATCATCACAAGTCAGCAGTTCAATCACAATCTGCGGATCAGCAATTCTACCAATAGCATTAATCCGTGGTCCCAAACGAAACCCAATATCCTCCGGCTTCAGGGATTTTGGATTTTGGATTTTAGATTTTGGATTGGAAATTTCTCCCTCCTCACTTCCCTTAGCCTGCACTCCAGATACCTGAATCAACGCCTGTATACCTGGTAACTTAGATTTGGGTAAATGTTGTAAACCGCGTTTCACCCAACGACGGTTAACCCCAGTCAAGGGAGCTAAATCTGCGATGGTTCCGAGGGTAAATAATGCTAACATGGGGGGGATTAAACCCTGAGTTTTCCCTAGTTGTTGTGCGAGACACACCGCCAAGATATAAGCAACACCAACACCAGCCACACCCCGATAAGGTGAGGATTCTGCTATCAGTTTAGGGTTAAGGATAGCGTTCGCGTTTGGTAATTTTTGGGGGATGTCGTGGTGGTCAGTTATAATCACCTTTAAACCCAGTTCTCTAGCTCTAGCGATTGGTTCAACAGCCGAGATACCATTATCTACAGTCAGAATTAGTCCGACACCTTCACTGTGGAATTCTTCTACAATCCGGCGATTAATCCCATAACCATCATGCATCCGACTGGGGATAGCATAATTCACATCAGCACCTAAACTGCGGAGACTACGCAACAGTAAAGCCGTGCTAGTCATGCCATCAGCATCATAGTCACCACAGATGGCTATTTTTGTTTGAGAGGCGATCGCATTTTCCAATAACTCTACACTAATCGCCAGATCAGGAAATTCCTCCAACGGCGAAGGTAAGACTAAAGACTCTGGATCTAAAAATATTTGTGCTTGTTCCACAGTTTCTACACCGCGATTTACCAGCAGTTGGCTGACAATCGGTGAGATATTCGTCGCTAACGCCAGTTTTTGAGCAAATTCTGTTTGCTGAGGTGAAATTTGCCAACGCTGATTAGGTAAGCGCCTACGGGGTTTTGCAGGTTCATTTAAAGATTGGTCTAGCACAATAAAAGTTAGGAGTTAGGAGTTAAATTTGCAGGGTGCTAGGGAAAATAATACAACTGCCCCACTGTAAATATCTAGGACTGACACACCCGAAGAACTCAAATATTGGGTAATTGATTTTTTGGTACGCCCTAACTAATACCTCATATAGGGTTTCCCGACAACCGTGAGGTACACGTAAGCGCACGGCATTGCCGTGCCCCTACTCGCGATATAATTAATTTTGTACCGCATCTGAATGGAAACCGCTATAACTCATCCTGGCGCTAGATTTTAATATACATTTACACGACCATCATTGAGAATATAAAGAGAGCGATCGCCTGGATTGCGGATACCCCGACGAATTTCTAAGCGCAATGTGCCAAAGTTTGGTTTAGAAACAATTGCTTGTAGTGGTAATCCCTTTTCATCCCAAAAAATGAGAGAAACATTGGGCTGTGTAACGTCTTCTTGCTCTAATTTTACTTCCTGTCCAGGTTGCAGGGGAATAGGCTTCGTTCCTTGGAGTTTCTCTAATTGCACTAAGTTATACGACTTATTTACGACTTC
>CAVYXS010000202.1:0-10897 GCA_963772205.1 uncultured cyanobacterium | reverse complement strand
TTGCGGCTTATCCTCAGCAGCAATTTCACCTAACCCATTTATATCTAAATTTTTATTTCTATTTTGAAACTCATCCAGCAATCTATAGAAAGCATTAAAACCTTCTTGTTCGCTGCCACAATGGAGCATAATTATCTTTGCCCAAGAATTAGAAGTTGACACATTATATTTTTTTTGTATCCAAGGCTGAAACGCTCGATAAAAATCGATTTCTTCCTGAGTTGCTTCAATACCTAATTCTCTCAAAGCAGTTTTAAAACCAACTATAAAATGAAATAAATCGCTGACTGAAGCACTTCCAATATACATTCCAGGCTTGGTTTTAATTTTTGGCAAAATCTCAAATAATTTACTCATTTTATCAAACCTCAATTTGTGAATTTGTCTACAGGCGGTAGCCCACCAAATATACATTTTGTGTCGGAGACTGGAAGGGAAATCCCCAATCCCCAATCCCCAATCCCCAGTTAGATTCTGATTTTATTCTATCTCATCTGGATTCACTCCCATTGCTCTTAATCTTTCTGCCAATCTTACTGCTTTTTGTTCAGCTAATTGGCGCTGTTGTTCAGCTAATTGGCGTTGAGTTTCTAACTCTACATAACTCAAAAACTTTTGCCCATCAGGACGATAAATTTGTAATTCTCCATCAATTAATTCAAACTTGACACCCAAACGTGGACTTACAAAACCTGCAATTTCTTCGATTGGCTTTAATTCTTCATCAGCACGGAGATAACCGGATAATTCTCCTGCGTCTGGGTCATATATATAATATTCTTCTACGCCATAATGCTCATAGAATTTAAATTTTTTGATCATGGCAGCAAATCTATTTCCTGGTGATAAAATTTCAAAAACTACCTGGATTGGAATATTATTTTCTACCCATTGTTTATAGGAACCTCTATCACCTTTTGGTCTGCCAAAAACAACCAATATATCTGGTGCTTGGTAACTTTTATTATCTCCTTCTACCGGATACCACAGTAAATCTCCTGCTACAAAAACATCTGGATTATCTCGAAATAAAGCATCAAGTCCTCCCTGGATTGTCACAATCCAGCGAAACTGCTTAGTGTTATCCGCCATTGGTTGTCCGTCGCTGTCTGGGTAAATAACTTCTGAGTGCTTTGCAGTTGTCATAGTTCGCGACTCTCAAAATTCTACCAATACAAATGTATCAATAAAAATCGGAAATTTATCATTGGTCAACCGTCAACCGTAAATTGTCATAACTTCATTAAAATTCTCTACGGTCGGGTAAATATTGCCTACAATATGATTATTAATGACTAGTCAGCAATAGTAATCGTTTAAAATATCTAGCTGTAAGTTCTAAAAACTCCATTTAGTCAGTTATAAACCGAAATTTGAGCGATTTTGCCCTAAAAAGTAGTATTTGTAAGTAAACGATGGTGTCACAGATAGCAGTGTTATCAGTAGATTGCAGCAAAACTTAACATAGTTGCTGATGAATACTTTTTTCCACGTGTAACCGCCCTTTGGTAGACTTGAAGACTGAAAAGGCCAGATAAAACGGCGGAAATTCAAGCAGTTGAGAGGGCAGACTCTGTGGAAAATACACTTGGTTTAGAGATTATTGAGGTTGTAGAGCAAGCCGCGATCGCATCTGCAAAGTGGATGGGGAAAGGGGAAAAGAACATTGCAGACCAAGTAGCAGTGGAAGCAATGCGGGAGCGGATGAACAAAATCCACATGCGGGGTCGCATTGTGATTGGAGAAGGGGAACGGGATGATGCCCCCATGCTCTACATTGGGGAAGAAGTAGGTATATGTACCCGTGAAGACGCTAAAACCTTCTGCAACCCAGATGAATTAGTCGAAATTGACATCGCCGTTGACCCCTGCGAAGGTACGAACTTGGTAGCCTACGGACAACCTGGTTCAATGGCTGTGTTAGCAATTTCTGAAAAAGGTGGATTATTTGCTGCTCCTGACTTTTACATGAAGAAGCTAGCAGCGCCACCAGCAGCCAAAGGGAAGGTAGACATCAACAAGTCAGCTACGGAAAACCTCAAGATTCTCGCCGAGTGTTTAGACCGCGCTATTGAGGAACTTGTGATAGTAGTCATGAAGCGCGATCGCCACAACGATTTGATTAAAGAAATCCGTCAAGCCGGAGCTAGAGTCCAACTGATTTCCGATGGAGATGTAGGTGCGGCGATTTCTTGTGGATTTGCTGGTACTAATATTCATGCTCTCATGGGTATCGGTGCTGCACCAGAAGGCGTAATTTCCGCTGCGGCTATGCGTGCTTTAGGTGGACACTTCCAAGGTCAATTAATCTACGATCCAGCAGTTGTGAAAACAGGACTGATCGGCGAAAGCAAACAAGCAAATCTGGATCGTTTGACTTCTATGGGTATTACCGACCCCGATAAAGTCTATGATGCTCATGAACTTGCATCTGGTGAAAATGTTCTCTTCGCTGGTTGTGGGATTACTAGTGGGAACCTAATGCAAGGTGTCCGCTTCTTCCACGGTGGCTCCAGAACTCAAAGCTTGGTTATTTCTAGCCAGTCTAAGACTGCACGGTTTGTTGATACGATTCATATGTCTGACAAATCCAAAATTGTGCAACTGCACTAGGGACTAGGGACTGGGGACTGGGGACTGGGAGCTAAGGACTGGGGACTGGGGCGAGATGAGGGAGACTTGTACCGAGCGTAAAGCCTGCGGCATAGCTTCGCTTACGCGTAGCGTCTCCGTCAGGAGAAGCCGAGGTATGAGGAAGATGAGGTAGTAATTTTCCCAATGCCCCATGCCCTATTCCCCATACCCCATGACGCCACAAAATTCCGACGCAAGGCGACAGGAACGCAGTGGCTCCCCCATTCCCCATTCCCCATACCCCATTCCCAATCCCCAATAACCCATTACCAATTACCGATAAGAAATGAATATTGCAGTGGTGGGGTTAAGCCATAAAACAGCCCCAGTAGAAATCCGGGAAAAGCTGAGTATTCCAGAACTTCAGATTGAAAGCGCGATCGCTCATCTGTCTAGTTATCCTCATATTGATGAAGTGGCAATACTTAGCACTTGTAACCGTCTAGAAATTTATATTGTTACCAGTGAAACCGACCATGGTATCCGAGAAGTTACTCAATTTCTAGCGGAATACAGTAAATTGGCTACTCTATCTCTGCGGCAACACCTGTTTATGTTGCTCCATGATGATGCGGTGATGCATGTGATGCGGGTAGCAGCTGGCTTAGACAGTCTGGTACTCGGTGAAGGTCAAATTCTAGCTCAGGTAAAGACTACTCACAAACTGGGGCAGCAATACAACGGTATAAAAACAATTTTGAATCGCCTCTTTAAACAAGCACTGACAGCTGGTAAGCGGGTTCGCACCGAAACTAGCATTGGTACTGGCGCAGTCTCCATCAGTTCAGCAGCGGTGGAGTTGGCACAGATGAAAGTGGAAAATTTAGCCGCTTGTCGAGTGGCAATTCTCGGTGCTGGTAAAATGTCACGGTTGCTGGTGCAACATTTAATTTCTAAAGGCGCTGGACAAATTAGTATTTTAAATCGCTCCCGCGATCGCGCCCTAGAATTAACTAAGCAGTTCCCTGAGCAACCAATTAAAATTCATCTGCTGTCAGAAATGATGGCAGTAATTGCCGAAAGCGATTTAGTGTTTACAAGTACCTCTGCTACAGAGCCAATACTTGACCGTGCCAAATTACAAATGGTTTTAGCACCAGGCCAGCCCCTAATGTTATTTGATATTTCCGTGCCCCGTAACGTCCATACAGACGTGAATGACCTGGAACATGTACATACCTTTAATGTGGATGATTTAAAGGCGGTTGTGGCGCAAAATTACGAAAGTCGTCGCAAGATGGCTCAGGAAGCAGAGAAAATATTAGATGAAGAAGTAGAAGCCTTTGATATTTGGTGGCGCAGTCTAGAAACTGTCTCGACTATCAGCTGTCTGCGAAATAAAATCGAAACCATCCGCGAACAAGAACTAGAAAAAGCTTTATCGCGATTGGGTTCGGAATTCGGTGACAAACATCAAGAGGTAATCGAAGCTTTAACACGTGGTATAGTTAACAAAATTTTACATGATCCGATGGTGCAATTGCGAGCGCAGCAGGACGTTGAAGCAAGGCGCCGATGTATGCAGACTCTGCAAATGTTGTTTAATTTAGATTCAGAAAAGCAGTTTAGTTAATTTGTAGGGCATGGGGATTGGGGAGATCGAAAATCAATTCCCATTCCATATTAGCTGATGCCAATATGCTTTATTCATTCGCTCACAAGGTGCTGGGATCTAAAAATTTCAGCACCTTGTGATATTTATGACGACAGTCCGGTTTCAAGTTTCTAAGGGATTACCAACAAATAAATTATCCACTCTTGTGGGGTGGACATCCAGCCCCTAACCAAAGGCGGGCGAGACGCCCACCCCACAAGAAAATTTGTATATTTTTTTATTTGTCAGTCCCTAACCAGTTCTCTAATTGTAAATTACTAATATTTTCAAAATCTTTGATATTATTAGTAACAAGAACATCATCACGAGAACGCGCAACAGCGGCAATTAAAGCATCAATTTCGCCAGTTGGTTTACCAATTTGTCTCAGTTCGCTTTGAATCTTACCAAATTCTATAGCTGCATCTAAGTCAAATGATTCAACTAGTAAAAGTTCGGTTAACTGTCCTAATGTCTCTAAATTCTTGTTAACCTGTTTAGAACAGTAAGCCCCTTTATAGAGTTCTGAAACCACAATGCTAGAGAGATAACACTGACTAAAAAAGCGATTGAATCTAGCGACGGCTTGAGAATTTTCATTCAGCAGTGCAATACAGATATTAGTATCTAACAGATACATTAGCTATTGTCCTGATGATCAATTGAATCTATCGGTCTACCTTGGTAAGCATGACGCTGTTCGTCTATTTCTGCAAATATTTCTATTAACTCAGGTTGTATCTTCCAAGCGCCGAATAATTTGTTGAGTCTTGCTAATCTCTCTCCATCTGTTAAAAGCTGTTTTGTTTGTTCAATTGAAGTTGCAGTAATGTTTAAATCAACGATAATTTCTGTACCATCAGGAATATCGTTGATTTGTTCTAATAATTCTATAGTCTGACCCCGTTTAATTCCTCTGATTTTCATCTGCTATTTACTCCTATATTTGTCAAATAATAGTTAACCATTTTCAGTTATTTTGTAGATTCTATTAACGTAAGTTGCTAGTTAGATCAAGTAGGGTGCGTTAGGAACGTAACGCACCTTCCCGTAGTTCTATTTCCCCAAATACGCCTCCAAAACTTGGGAATTAGTTTGAATTTCTGCAGGGGTGCCATCAGCTAAATTTTGCCCTTCCGCCAATACCCAAACGCGATCGCACAATGACATAATCACATCCATATTGTGTTCAATAATTAGAAAGGTCATCCCGTTTTGGCGATTCCAATTGAGAATGCGATCGCAAATATCATCAATTAATCTGGGATTCACCCCTGCGGCTGGTTCATCTAATAAAATTAACTTGGGATTTGTCATCAACGCTCTACCCATTTCTAGCAGCTTTCTTTGTCCACCAGATAACCCACCAGCATAGTCATGGGCTTTTTTTTCTAAGCCTACAGACTCTAACAACAACATGGCTCGTTGTGTGAGTTCTTTTTCTTCTTTAACGACAACATGGGGCTTTAATTGAACTTCCCAAAAATTTTCACCAGTTTGTTTTTGCGCCGCCAACAACATATTTTCTAACACCGACAACCGCGAGAGAGTTCGCGCTACTTGAAAGGTGCGAATTAGTCCCTGTTGGGCAATTTGGTATGGTTGCAATTGATGAATTGGTTCCCCATCAAAAATCACTCGCCCTTTGTCTGGGCGGATGAAATTAGACAGTAAATTAAATAAGGTAGTTTTCCCTGCACCATTGGGGCCAATTAAGCCTGTAATGCTACCTTTAGCAACTTCAATTTTCGCATCATTAACAGCTTTGATACCACCAAAATTCTTACAAATTCCACTAGCAGCTAATAAGGGAAGTTCGGATGACTGGTTATTTACCAAGAGTAAGTTCCTCCTTTTTGCCTAAGATACCTTGAGGACGCCAAATCATTAGCACCATCAAAATTAGACCGATTACCATGATGCGAAATGCACCCAAACGTGCTTCATCTAGGGGAACAATTTTTGGTAAAACTTCCCGCGTGATGGCATCATAAGCAAAATAAATCACTGCACCCAAGATTGCACCAATATTATTTCCCGAACCACCTAAAATCACCATAATCCAAGAGTCAAAGGTTAGCTGTGGTTGGAAATTATCTGGATAAATTGCGCTGAGTTGCCAAGCAAAGAAAGCACCAGCAACACCTGCGATCGCACCGCCTAACATCAATGATTGTAGTTTATACCAAAAGACATTTTTACCCAGTGCTTTGGGAATTTCTTCATCTTCACGGATAGCTTTGAGGACTCTACCCCAAGGCGATCGCACTAATATTTCTAATCGCCAGAAAACAAAGGCTAACACCAACAGCGATACCAGCATCAAACCGGCTTTCGGGATGTAATTATACAGCATAATTACCCCAGAAATGTAAATCGCTGCTGACAAAAGTCCCAGAAAAATTCCCACACCCAAGCGCGATGCAAATTCTTGCTTTTGACCTAATTTCGGCGATGAATCGGCAATTTGCGCTATTTGGGCTATCCGCATCCATCGCCACAATGAAAAGGTTGTCACCGCAAACAACAGCGTCAGCAATCCAATCATCACAAGTCTGACAAATAGATTGGGCGTTGTGGATAAAGGTATCGCATAACTTTGCACACCAAACGCCCCAGAAATCCAGGTATTACCCACCGGTAAATCTTGGTTATTCACCACCAAGCGAATGAGTTCACCCACACCGATAGTCACAATACCTAAATAATCTTCCCGCAGGCGCAGAGTGACAAAACCGATAATCAAGCCTAACAAAGCTGCTACAATTGCCCCAGCCACCGCCGACAGCAACAGAGGTACACCCTTTAAGCTTAATAATACCGTTGTATACGCTCCCAGGGTCATAAAAGCAATATGACCAAAGTTAATTAACCCCGTAAACCCCCACTGCAAATTTAGTCCTAAACTGAACAGTGCAAAAGTTGCGGTAGAAATTGCTAGAAATATCAAATATTCAATCATATTAGTCAGTTTTCATGAGTCATATGTTTTTTTGTAGTCAAGGCTTTAGCCTTCAATGACAAACGACTGTAATATAGCGTTTCTCGCCCTAGTTAGGTGCATCGGTAAGGGCACGGCAGTGCGGTGCCCCTACACAGCGTGATACAATTTTGTACCTCATCTGAATGTTTTGTGCTATAGTTGCGAGTTCCGAGCTTGAATTCCCCCATCTCCCCCAATACAGCGCGAATAGATTCTACCGTAGGTTGAGAATATTGCTGTCTCCCAGTTAACTATTGGCAAATTTGTGGGCAAACTAACTCTGGGTTGGATGTCATACTCGGTGATAATTGATATATGAATTTGCTGCGAATTAGAATCCATCACTTAATCGAACAGTTAGCCGATGAGGAACTAGAAAGCGTTTGGACTGTTGTCGAAGCCTTGTATTATGACTTTTATATGCTTAAAGCCATAGAAGAAGTCAAGCGATCGCAGCAACCGTGGGACATTTTAACCCATGATGAAGCAGTACGGATGTTAATGTATTTGTAACCCACAAACTACTAAAACCAGGCAATAGGCAATAGATAACGTGAATCTGGAAGTGCGCTATGCTAAGTCTTTTTTAGTAGATCTAAAAAATTTAGAATCTGCTGCCTACCAGCGGGTGTATAATTTTGTGTTTGTCGAGTTCAACCACAAACGGCAACTAAATTTCCTGCCAGAACTGCGACAGCTTGACAGTGAGGGCATTTTTCACCGTTTTACCCTAGACAATTATCTAATTGCTATAGAACTTAAGGGTGAAATTGTCAAGTTTTTGCGAGTCATACCTATGCCAGATGTTTAGAACTACAAGATTTGGACTAATTAGAGAAAGCCTCTGCATTCATGCATAGCGTAGTTCAGTTAAAACTGTATAAGGCAAAGCAGGGATCGTCAGGAGCATACATTAAACTGGTTTGTGACCAACACTTTACATGAGATTTCCCTATGGATGCTAGGGCACTTTGGCAACGATACCAAACTTGGTTATATTTCCACGAGGGATTAGGACTGTACCTAGATGTAAGTCGGATGCGGTTTGATGATGCTTTCGTGGAGTCGTTGCGGCCGAAATTTGACAAGGCGTTTGCGGATATGTCCCAATTAGAAAAGGGTGCGATCGCCAATCCTGACGAAAACCGCATGGTAGGACATTACTGGCTGCGAAATCCTGATTTAGCGCCGACGCCAGAACTCACCCAAGAGATTGTCCAAACCCTCGAACAAATCGAAGCCTTTGCCGAAAAAGTCCAAACAGGTGCTATTCATCCTCCCAAGGCGAACCGCTTTACCGATATTATCTCTATAGGTATTGGTGGTTCCGCTCTTGGCCCTGAATTCGTCGCTGAAGCCCTTTCCCCAGATTTCCCCCCGCTGAAAATTCATTTTATCGACAATACCGATCCTGCAGGTATTGATCGGATTCTCACTCATCTGCGTAACAGCCTGGCTAGTACTTTGGTATTGGTAATATCCAAATCTGGAGGAACGCCAGAACCCCGCAATGGGATGATTGAAGTTAAAAAAGCCTATGCTGGACAAAATTTAGACTTTGCTCAATACGCCGTAGCGATTACTAGCGCTGATAGCAATTTGGATAAAGTCGCTAAATCTGAAGGCTGGCTGGCTACGTTCCCCATGTATGATTGGGTGGGAGGACGCACCTCCGAATTGTCGGCTGTGGGGCTAGTACCCGCCGCATTGCAAGGTATTGATATTCGTGCAATGCTAGAGGGTGCAAAAGAAATGGATGACGCTACCCGCGTCGCTGATGTCAAAAATAACCCAGCGGCTTTATTAGCTTTGTCTTGGTATTTCTCTGGCAATGGCAAGGGTGAAAAAGACATGGTTGTCCTACCTTATAAGGACAGTTTACTATTATTCAGCCGCTATTTGCAACAGCTGGTAATGGAATCTTTGGGTAAGGAAAAAGATTTAGATGGTAAGACTGTCTATCAAGGCATCGCCGTTTATGGTAACAAAGGTTCAACCGATCAACACGCTTATGTGCAACAATTGCGCGAAGGTGTGCCAAATTTCTTTGCTACCCTAATTGAAGTTTTGGAAGATCGTCATAGCCCATCACCAGAAATCGATCCGGGAGTGACATCAGGTGATTATCTTTCCGGTTTTCTGTTAGGAACTAGACAAGCACTTTACGAAAATCAGCGCGATTCCATTACAGTCACCATTCCCCAAGTTAACCCCCGTACCGTCGGGGCGTTAATTGCTTTGTATGAGCGGGCTGTGGGTTTATATGCTAGCTTAGTCAACGTCAACGCTTACCATCAACCAGGGGTAGAAGCTGGTAAAAAAGCTGCCGCAGTCATTCTCGATTTGCAAAAACGAGTAGTACAAGTACTGCAAACAGAAAAAACTCCCCTAACTCTAGCCCAAGTCGCCGAAAAAGCAGGCGCAGCAGAGCAAATTGAAGCCATTTACAAAATACTGCGTCATCTACACGCCAATCAGCGAGGTGTAGTACTGCATGGGGATTGTGCCAAACCAAGCAGTTTGAAGGTTTCTGCTTCTTGATATAGACTTCTGAAAATTACATTTATTTCAATTATTGTTGCTGATGCAACAATTTTTTTTACTTACAGCAATTTTTAGTTAACTAGTTCAACCTAAAAAAAGCTAAAAGTTCGTAGTTGCGCTTCAGCGCTTAGTTTTAAGTTTTATGGCGCTAAAGCGCAACTACAAGCCAAAAAACATTTTCTGTAAAAATTCATGCAAGATTTTTGGGATGTTGACGATGGGTTACGCCTATACCCTAGAGCATTTGTCCTAAAATCAAGTTAGGGCACTATTAATAAGTATGGGTATGGTTTATGACTCAATCAACGCCAAAACAACCCCCACGTCGGGGGAGAATCTTTCCCGATCGCACTTTACCACCTGAAGAACTGGCGAAGCGCAAAGCTGACGATGAAGTGTTTTATCAGCGTTGTCGGGCAATTTTTGAGCGTGTGCGTCCCCATTTGATTGAGCAACACTATGGCTGGTATATTGCTGTGGAGCCAGATAGTGGTGATTATTTCGTTGATGAAGATAAAATGCCAACTCATAAAAAAGCCTTAGAAAAGTACCCAAATACTAGACATTGTGTATTTTGCCTGAATGAGACGGGAACAACTGGCACAATATGATTGAGGGTAGATTTGGCGAAAAAGGGCAGTTATTTTTTGAAATTGATTTGATGACATCTGATGGATTAAATTTGCCTGTAGATGCGATGTTAGATACAGGTTTCACAGGCTTTTTGGCTATTAATAAACAAGATTTAGATGGACTTGACTGGGGTTACATCGGTGAGGAACCTTTGCGAACTGCTAAAGGTGAATCAAGATTTGATATTTATCTAGCTAAGGTGATATTAAATGCACAAGAGTATGAAATTCCAGTTTATGTGGGGGATGAATTAACGGAAATTTTGTTAGGTTCAGAATGGTTAAAAATTCTGCCGTTGGTGGTGAATTATCAGGTGGGAATATTGACGCTGGGATAGGTGGGGTATGCTTGCAATTAACGAGGCTCAGATCCCCGAATTTGCAGAAGTTGTCGGGGATCTTTTTCACGAGCGAAGAACGCAAAAATAAGAGTTACGTTTAGTTTATTGGTAAGTCGCGTAAGAAGTAAAAGCGATCGCTCCTCCAATTATCTCCTTTTTCTCGTCCTAG
>CAVYXS010000201.1:0-10782 GCA_963772205.1 uncultured cyanobacterium | reverse complement strand
TCCGGCGATTGGCTTTGGAATTGTAGGAGCAATTATTTTGCAAGTTGTGTTTGCTCATGTGCCGTTGATTAATGAAGTGTTTGAAACGGCGCCATTGAGTTTGCAGCAATGGTTGTTCTGTTTGGGTGTGGGTTCACCGATGATTTTGTGGGCGACAGTTGTTAATAAGTTCGATCCGCCGAATTAATAGTTGATAGCAAGTTGAGTAGTACACCCTGATATTTAGGGGTTGCTCTACACTATTGACTTGGTAACGCCAAGTCAATTTGCTTAGTGGCTACTGGGAAACAGTCTTGCGGCAGAATTCTCAACTTGTCCCTCTTTACCGCAATAACTACCACAAAATAGAAGCTTTGGAACTGGTTCCTGGTGCAGAAGGTGGGGTAATTTTGGGGACGGATGATGAAAATTTAGGTTCTTATGTCTATATTCTGGGTGAAGAATGAAAACCCGCCTATAAGAGATATCCAAGGCTAATATCCCCGATTTCTTAAAGAAGTCGGGGATATTATTTCAAAAAATTATCGGCGTTTATCTGCAGTTAAAAATTCTCAATCTTCACCTACACATTAAACCTAAATAACAGCACATCTCCTTCCTGAACAATATACTCTTTACCTTCACTTCTCACCAATCCTTTTTCCTTCGCCCCATTCATCGAACCAGACGTAACTAAAGCATCATAAGCGACAGTTTCAGCACGAATAAAACCCCGCTCAAAATCAGAGTGAATTACACCAGCTGCTTGGGGTGCTGACATTCCCGCATTAATTGTCCAAGCGCGGGTTTCTTTAGATCCACAGGTGAAATATGTCCGCAAACCTAATAAGGCGTAAGTAGCGCGAATCAATGATTTTAAACCGCCTTCTTTCACACCCAAAGATTCCAAGAAATCAGCCTTATCTTCCTCTGGCAATTCGACTAATTCTGCTTCTACTTGCGCCGAAACTATCACAACTTGGGCATTTTCTTGGGACGCAACTTGTCGCACTTGTTCCACAAAATCATTACCGGTTGCTAAGTCATCTTCAGATACGTTCGCAGCGTAGATAATCGGTTTATTAGTCAGCAGTCCCAATCCCTTAATAATCTCTGCTTCCTCTTCAGTCAAACTTATCTGACGTGCAGATTTTCCCTCATTTAAAGCAGCAGCTAATTTTTCCAAAACTGTCACTTCAAATTGTGCATCTTTGCTAGTGCGGGCTTGTTTGCGGGTGCGTTCAATACGTCTTTCAATTTGAAATAAATCGGATAAACCAAGTTCCAAATTAATGATTTCAATATCTCGTGCTGGGTCAACAGAACCCGCAACATGAATGATATCATCATTCTCAAAACAACGCACCACATGAACAATCGCATCAACTTCCCGAATATGAGAGAGAAATTGATTACCAAGTCCCTCACCCTGACTTGCGCCTTTCACCAAACCAGCAATATCCACAAACTCCACCCGTGCGGGTACAATTTGTACAGAACCGGCAATATTAGCCAGAACATTTAAGCGTTCATCCGGTACTGCGACTACACCGACATTCGGTTCAATCGTGCAAAAAGGGAAGTTAGCAGCTTCTGCTTTGGCGTTAGCGACTACAGCATTAAATAAAGTAGATTTTCCGACGTTGGGAAGTCCGACAATTCCGGCTCGTAGCATTTTAGATTTTAGATGTTAGTTTCTAGTACCAAGATAATTCAAACAGGTTTGGGGATGGTTTGGGGTATTGTTCCTGGTACTGTTTGGGGAATGGGTGCTGGTACTGGTTCCGGTACTGGTTCTGGAAAAGCTGGGGGAATGGTGGGTTCTCGTGGAGGTTCGGGAGTGGGTAAGGGGTTCCGTTCGGGAGTGGGTATCTGTGGTTCGGGTATGGAGATAGCGGTGGGGTAAATCATGGTAAGTCTAAATTATTCGACCTTTCCAAGCTAGATGACAACTTGAATGGCTGACATCTACCCAAATGACTATACCTGTATCAAGCTTTAGCCATCTTAATTTTCCCACAGTTCTCATAAACCAACTCTACCCACAAAGAATGCACATCTTATGACATACCACGCTTCTAATAACAATCCTGAATTATTCTCTGTGGCTGAAACTGCCAATTTGCTTGGCGTAAGCCGTCAACGAATACACGACTTAATTAAAAATAGCCAGATTATAGCTCATAAACTTGGGCGTTATTACTACATAGATGCTGCTGAAATAGAAAGATATAAAAATCAGCCTACTGGAAAACCTTATCAACCCCGTAGTACTACTCATTAATACAGACTCTATTGACAAGTGTCAATAGAGTCTGTAACCTTAAGATATACTAAATTAATAAAGGTTAAATAAATGCTTCCTTTTCAACTGATTGCATCTGATATTGCAACTCAACAAGGATTAAAACAGGTTTACAATAGTGAATATGGAATTTTATATCAAGGAGATTGTCTAAAACTTCTGTCAGCATTACCCAATGAGTCTGTAGATATCATATTTGCTGATCCACCTTTTAATCTTGGTAAAGAATATGGTGAAGGTGTGAGCGATAATTTAGCAGCAGATAAATATTTAATATGGTCCCAACAGTGGCTAAGAGAAAGTATTCGTGTACTTAAAAATGGTGGCAGTTTATTTGTATTTAATTTGCCAAAATGGTGTATAGAGTATGGTGCATATCTAAATCAGCAAGGAATGTGTTTTCGTCATTGGATTGCCTGCAGAATGCCGAAAGCTTTTCCTAGAGGCAAAAAAATGTCTCCTGCTCATTATGGACTACTTTATTACACTAAAGGGGAACCAGCAGTTTTCAACAAAGTTTACACACCCATTCAAGTTTGTCGGCATTGCGGTGGAGAAATTCGTGATTATGGTGGACATCGCAATAAAATTAACGAAAAAGGTATTAACTTAATGGATGTTTGGGATGCACCAGAAGATGTTTGGGAAGATGCGTCTGAAGCTGATTCTAATCAAGTTTTATGGACATTAACAGAAGAAATGTGGACTGATATTCCACCAGTTCGGCATCGTCAGCATAAAAAAAGAGTTGCAAATGAACTGGCTCCTATTATGCTAGAGCGAATTATTGCAATGACATCTAATCCAGGACAAATTGTAGTTGATCCATTTGGAGGTTCTGGAACTACATTTTATGCAGCAGAAAAACTAAAACGTTACTGGATTGGTTCAGAAATTGGGGATACAGATGCAGCAGTAGAAAGATTGACTGATTTGGCTAACGGAATCGTTGAAGAATGGGAATCAGCCAGGGGAAATAAGAAATTGAAGCACCGCAAAATAACCCCATCACAACTTTCTATTCCTTTTCTGACATAAGAACATAATTTACACTAATGCACGTCCATCTGTACCTTTAGTAAGTGTTGGTACATTGCTATCTAGATAATCATGTTCAATTACGAAAATTGCCAGAAAACCTTCTTGAATTTGAATAGCTCGCCAAACATCAAAATATGGTTCTAACTCTTCATAATTCCCGATTCTATCTGTTAGGTAAGGGTAAATTTTCCTGCTAGGAAGTACCAAAGAAGCACCTAGAAAGACACCACGCATTAGTCCAAGAAGCATTTTATTCACTGCTCGATGGCTTGAAGAAATATTCCCAACCATCTGGATCATCTTCAACTAGAAATACAATTTCAATCATTTGAATATGTAATAAATTCAACCACATTACAAGAAAATTGTATAAGCTATCGAGGCTTCATTTCCGTCAAAAATGCTGAATCAAAACCAAACACCGTTAATAGATGCCTTAAAAACCTGCATCTCTCGTCCCCACGCACCATTTTACACCCCAGGACATAAACGCGGTGCAGGAATTTCGCCGACATTAACTGATTTACTAGGTAAACAAGTCTTCCGCGCCGATTTAACAGAACTAGCAGACTTAGATAATTTATTCACACCTCAAAGTGCAATTTTAGCAGCGCAAGAATTAGCAGCAGCAGCTTTTGGCGCGGAAAAAACATGGTTTCTTGTCAATGGTTCCACCTGTGGAATTGAAGCTGCAATTTTGGCTACTTGTAGCACAGGCGATAAAATTATTCTCCCACGAAACGCGCATTCTTCAGTTATCGCCGGCTTAATTCTCTCTGGCGCCATACCCATTTTCATCAATCCTGAATATGACCCAATTTTAGATATTGCCCACAGTATCACACCCAGAGCCGTGCAAACAGCTTTAGAAAAACATCCCGACACCAAAGCAGTATTCCTAGTTTACCCAACATATTACGGCGTTTGTGGAGACTTGAGAGCGATCGCCCACATTACCCATCAATATAATATTCCTTTACTCGTAGACGAAGCCCACGGCGCACACTTCGCCTTTCATCCCCAACTACCCACCAGTGCCTTAACCGCAGGAGCAGATTTAACAGTACAATCCATCCATAAAACCCTGGGTGCAATCACCCAAGCATCGATGCTGCATATCCAAGGTAACAGGATAGATAGCGATCGCATTAGTAAAGCCTTGCAATTAGTCCAGTCTACCAGCCCCAGCTACTTACTTTTAGCTTCCCTCGACGCAGCACGTCAGCAAATGGCTATAAACGGAGAACAACTAATGTTCCGCACTTTGCAACTTGCGGATGAAGCCAGAACCAAAATCAACCAAATTCCTGGATTATCTACTCCCCTCTCTGCTGGCAAAGAGTCACCTGGTTTTGTGACTTTAGATCAAACTCGCCTAACCGTCAACGTTTCCGACTTAGGTTTCACCGGCTTCGCAGCCGAAGAAATTTTAGACGAACTTGGCGTAACTGCAGAATTTTCATCCCTGCAGCATCTCACATTTATTCTCAGCTTGGGCAATACTCCAGCAGATATACAGCAATTATTCCAAAGTTTTGTCACCCTATCCCAGATGACCTCATCACAACAAGCGAAGAGGGGGTGCATTTTATGGGATGATGTTTTTATGGTCCGTAACTCCGTGCAAATTTCGCCCCGCGAAGCTTTTTTCAGTTATACAGAAACCTTACCTATTGAAAAAACAAGCGATCGCATCTGTACAGAAATCGTTTCTCCCTATCCACCAGGAATACCTATTTTAATGCCAGGAGAAATCATTACCAAAGCCGCATTAGATTACCTGCGCCAAATTCAGACAATGGGCGGATTTATCACAGGTTGTGCTGATACTACCCTCCGCACCTTAAAGGTAGTCAAAGATTAGTCTTACTGCAACATAATAATCATTTTTTATCTCACGCATTCGCGTAGCGTCTGTCTTCGACACGCTCCGCGAACGTAGAGAAGTCGCAAAGAGAGAGAAATTTTCTGATCTTCTTCTTTGCGCCTACCCTTCGGGAACGGCTCCGCCGAATGCGCCTTTGCGTGAAACAAATCAACCCGTAAATACGCAACACCAAATGTTATATTAATAATTGATATTTTTCCTGCGCCAAACGGTAGAGGGGACGCCAAACTAAACGATTAGTCATCACCACTAACAAAGACATAACTGTTGTAGCTGCTAGAAGCAAGGAAAAGTTACCTGTAGCTGTCGCATTAGAAATTGTCGCACCAAGTCCAGATGTACTAATCACCCTGCCTTGAAAGGTGACGTACTCACTGACAATGCTAGCATTCCAGGCGCCACCGACGGCGGTAATGATGCCTGTAACCAAGTAGGGAAAGATTGCGGGTAAAATTAGGGTGCGCCAGCGTTCGATCAGAGAAAGTTTATATACCCATGCGGCTTCCATTAAGTCTGAGGGAATGGATTGTGCACCGGCGATGACGTTAAATAGAACATACCACATTGTTCCTAACATCATTAGAGCGATCGCACCAATTTGCAAGCCACCTGCGATGCGGGTTAAGCCTAACAAAAGTACAGGAAATAATGCTGTCGCTGGTACGGAAGCGGCAATTTGCACTATTGGTTGCAAAATTTGCGCTAATCGACGGTTACGACCAATGGCGACTCCGACAGGTACTGTCCACAATAATGATAATATTAAGGCAGTTGCCACCCGCAAGGCGGTAAATATAGCGCCTTTAATTACCTGTAGCCAATTATCCCAACTCAAGGTTGTTAATAATAAAGCTGCTTCCCAAGTACCCCAAAGGACAATTAAGGCGACACCGCTGATAAATAGCCAATTTACGAATTTGAACCAGTGTAAGTTTCCTTGGGCGTTTACGGGAACAGTACGCACAGGAAACGCCCGAATAAAACCATCGTCAATAGCTGCTTGTAATGGGCGAAAAAACCGAGTACCTATGATTTGCAAAGTGGGCGATCGCCTTAAAATATCTAATACCCACGATTGCGGTGCATCTTGGGATTCTACCATTTCCAATTTAAATTTTTCTGCCCAAGCAATCAATGGTCGCCACACAAAAAAATCTATAGCGACTATGACGCCAATTAGCAGCGCTAAACCCCAGAATATCGCTTTAAAGTCTCCCTTACTGGCTGCTGTCCCTAAAAACGAGCCTAACCCTGGTAAGCGAAAGTCTTTATCTCCTAGGGTAAACGATTCAATGGCGATTAAAAAAAACCAACCTCCAGCTACAGACATGACGCTGTTCCATACCAACCCAATCACACCTGAGGGTAACTCTAATGTCCAAAACCGTTGCCATGCATTGACGCGATAAATCTGTGCTGCTTCTAGTAATTCTTTGGGAATGCTTAGTAGTGACTGATAAAAACTAAAGGTCATATTCCAGGTCATACCTGTGAATATTAGCAGAATTGAGGACAGTTCTACGCCAATTCGCTGACCAGGAAACAGGGCGATTAAAGCTAACACTACTCCCGGTAAAAAGGATAATACTGGAATCGATTGCAGAATATCCAGCAAAGGAATCATCACTATTGCGGCTACGCGGGAGCGATACGCAGTATAAGAATAAATCAGGGTAAAAGTTAGGGATAAAAAGTAAGCTAATGTCATCCTTACCAAGGTTTGGACTGTATACCTTGGTAAAGCGCTAATATCTGTGGAAATGGTGAGATTACTTTGAAAAGTACCGCTGAACTGGGAACCAGTTTTCACAATGATCACAGCAAAAGCCACAATCAGCAGAATCAGCAATCCATCTTGCCAAGTCCAAGCTAATCTTCCTAAAATTTTGTTAGCTGGTGTTAAGGGTCGAGTCATAAAAATTCAAAATCCATAGGACTTACGCAAGTGTCACAAAAAATCTGATTTTTTGTCTGTAGTCAGCAGATATAGCTGTTATTTTTAGGATTAAAGTCCTGACTACCTCTTCCCATTAAAAAAAATTTAATTTGTAGGATGCGTCAGTCTGATGTACTGTTATAGTCCACCACACAAATAATGCTAGGTATGTAGTAAGCAATTTATCACTTTTTTAGGACTAAAGTCCTAACTACGAACCAAATATTTTTGCTAATGCTGGGTACGTAGTAAGCAATTTATCACTTTTTTAGGACTAAAGTCCTAACTACGAACCAAATATTTTTGCTTTGGTGGACTACTAGGCTTCAACACTGGCAATTTGTTCGAGGAAGATTTGTCCAGATGGCTCATCATAACCATATATTTCCGCATAACGACCCCAATCAATCGCTGTTTTTAATTGTCGCTCGGCTTCTTCTGGACTAAAATGACTTTCCAGGATATCTAAAACTAGTTCCTCTGGGATGTGTTGATTGCGTTTTGCTTCTAGGAGACGATATATTTGCTGTACCAAGCGGAGGTGAGTCAGCAGTTGGGAACGGACAATTTGTTTACGCTCGTCAATGCTACCATTAATGAATTGATGTGCAATTGGCATCAGACTAATATCCCCTTCTGCTACTTCCACAAAATCCATTAATTTTGCAGCTTCTACAATTGGGAGAATTTCATCCACCTCTAATTGCAGTTCTTGAGCTAATCGATAGAGGTCTTTTTCTTGACGATCCTCTAACAATTCTAATAACCCGGCGATTGAGCCAATCCGGACTGGTGGTAAAGACTGATACTTAGGATCTGGTGTCGGGGCTTCTACAGAAACAGTTTGGGCTGGTTCTACTGTCTCTAACTCTGGATTTGTGATAATTTTATACACCTGATCTACCAAAGCTTGAAAGTTGGGGTGTTTGCGATCGCGGTAATGAGGTAAAGTAACAGATAAATCAGCTCTGATTCGCCCAGGATTGCGTCCTAAAACAATAATCCGGTCAGCTAGAATCACAGCTTCTTCAATGCCGTGGGTAACGATTAAAATCGCTTGGGTAGGTATGCGACGATCTAACCACAAATCTAATAATTCAAATCGCAAGTTTTCCGCCGTCAGCACATCCAAAGCTGAAAACGGCTCATCCATACATAATAGTTCTGGTTCTACAGCTAAAGCTCTAGCAAAGCCGACTCGTTGACGCATTCCCCCAGAAAGTTCTTTGGGATAAGCATTTTCAAAGCCATCCAAGCCAATCACGTCAATCATCCGCAGCGCCTTTTTTCGCCTAGGTTCTGGGGGTTCTCCTTTAGCCTTTAAACCCAGTTCCACATTTTCCAGTACAGTTAACCAAGGATAAAGGGCGAAACTTTGAAAAACAATAGCTACTCCAGGATTTAAACCAACCAGGGGCTGATCATGGTAGATAACTTCACCTTGAGTGGGGGGAATTAACCCCGCAATCATCCGCATTAAGGTAGACTTTCCTGAACCCGAAGGCCCCAGTAAAGCAACAATTTCCCCTCGACGCAATTCGAGATTGATATTGTCCAGAATCACAATTTGCTGACCGTTAGGCTGCTGATAAGATTTATTGACACCTCTTAAGGCAATCAGATGCTCAGTTGCTGTTTTGAGAACCACGGTTATCTCACTAAACTTATAATTAAATACAATCTCATGCTCAGGTTATCTTACAGTTAAAATGGGTAGTGATGGGGATGGAGTTTTAGGGCATGGGGCATAGGGCATGGGGCATGGGCGAGCCACTGCCTCCCCTATTCCCAAAGTGGGCGGGCGGCTATCCCTCTCCAGTCAAGAGTGGGTGAAGTTTCCCGCCCACTGCCAAATTGGCGTGAGATTATTGGCTGTTTATGATTACAATGACTATTGATGCTAGATAATGGGAAAGCTTTGACATTTACTTCCCAACCTAGTCCAGACCAACAGAATTAATACATATGCGAACTCACTATTGCGGCGAACTCCGAAAAGAACATATTGGAGAAACAGTTACCTTGTACGGATGGGTAGACCGTTACCGCGATCATGGAGGCGTGACTTTTTTAGATTTGCGCGATCGCTCTGGGCTAGTCCAAGTAGTCAGTGACCCCCAGCGTACACCCGATTCATACGCGCAGGCAAACACGCTGCGAAATGAATTCGTAGTCCAAATCGTCGGCCGGGTAACCCAACGCCCTGAAGAATCTCTCAATTCGCGCATCCCCACAGGGGAAGTAGAAATTTACGCTGATCAAATTACTTTACTCAACACGATTCGCAAGCAGTTACCCTTCCAAGTCGCCAGCGGTAATAATGATCCGGTGCGGGAAGACTTACGGTTAAAATATCGCTATTTGGATTTGCGGCGCGATCGCATGGCGCGTAACTTACAATTGCGTCATCAAGTTGTCAAAGCTACCCGTCGCTATCTTGAAGACGTGGAAGGTTTTGTGGAAGTCGAAACCCCCGTTCTCACCCGTTCCACCCCCGAAGGTGCTAGAGATTATATCCTACCCAGCCGCGTCAATGCTGGTGAGTGGTTTGCTTTGCCCCAATCACCCCAGTTATTCAAACAATTGCTGATGGTATCCGGCTTAGATAGATATTATCAGGTTGCCCGCTGCTTCCGCGATGAAGATTTACGCGCCGACAGACAACCAGAATTTACCCAGTTGGACATGGAAATGAGTTTCATGTCCCAGGAAGAAATTATCGCCCTGAATGAAAAGTTAGTTGCTCATATCTTTAAAACAGTTAAAGATATTAACTTATACCATCCCTTTCCCCGTCTCACCTACGCTGAGGCGATGGAACGCTATGGGAGTGATAAACCTGATACTCGCTATGGTTTAGAACTAGTTAATGTTTCGGATGTGTTGCAAGATTCTGGTTTTAAAGTATTTCGTGACGCGATTAACAATGGTGGGATCGTCAAAATCCTACCCATTCCCAACGGTAACGATGCTATTTCTAATGTCCGCATCAAACCAGGTGGCGACTTATTTAGAGAAGCTAGTGAAGCCGGTGCTAAAGGTTTAGCTTACATCCGCGTCAGAGAAGATGGTGAAATTGACACCATTGGCGCAATTAAAGACAACCTAAGTGAAGCACAAAAACAAGAAATTTTGCAACGCACTGGTGCAAAAGCCGGTCATTTGTTACTTTTCGGTGCAGGCGATGTCGCTACCGTTAACAAAACTTTAGATAGATTGCGACAAGTTACTGCTAGGGAATTTAACTTAATCGATCCCGACAAAATTAATTTACTCTGGATTACAGATTTTCCGATGTTTGAGTGGAATGCTGACGAAAAGCGTTTAGAAGCATTACACCACCCATTTACTGCACCCCATCCTGATGATTTGAACGACTTAAAAACCGCACGCGCCCAAGCTTACGACTTGGTATTTAACGGTTTTGAAGTAGGTGGTGGTAGTCTGCGGATTTATCAGCGAGAAATTCAAGAACAGGTGTTTGAAGCTATTGGTTTATCACCTGAAGAAGCACAAAATAAATTTGGCTTTTTGTTAGAAGCATTTGAATATGGTACACCGCCTCATGGTGGCATTGCCTACGGTTTAGACCGATTGGTAATGTTGCTCAGTGGGGAAGAAAGCAATACATTG
>CAVYXS010000200.1:0-17984 GCA_963772205.1 uncultured cyanobacterium | reverse complement strand
ACTTTAGATAGTTGACTGGTATAACAATAAGAAAATCTCATTTGCATGAGTGATACAATCAGAAAAATTAAAGCATGACTAATTGAACCGTACTATTTTCTTTATTATGAGTAATTTGTCAAGTTAATAGATAGTCATTTAAAATTTTTTATCAAGGGAATAATTCTGTAAGTAGAACGGCGTGAATAATTCAAGGTTTGTAGTGGGGACTTTAGTCCTCTCTTAAGGGCTAGAGCCGCTTACTACAAGCAAATTCAATTAAATTTTATATTACTTAATGTAGTTTGGTTTTTTCTCACCGACTTACTTAGATGGTCAAATATTATTAAATTTTGTATTTATAGATACATACATCAGAGTCCTATATAGAGATTCTCAATGAGTTGTGTTGGCGCAACCTGTCGTAGAGATTAATTTTTTTTAATCGAACCACAGCTTTGTAGGGTGCGTCAGACCGAAAATATTGAAAGTACACCAGTTGTCTGGTTCCCTGACGCACCCTAAGCCCACTGAGAATATGGGACAATTTATTTTTTGTCAGTCCTTTAGCCGGAAGCATTGCTCTTGGAGATTTGGCTAGCTACAATAGTAAAAATTAGCCTGCTAGCTGTGGAGGATGTTTTCCTGGAAATTTGTGCTGGCTAGAAAACTTCCGTTTTGGGGATAGATCCAGATGGTAGCTGTGACAGACAATAAATTATCTGTTTAATCTCCCTTTTATTCACAGGTTGTTTGATTGGCTTGCACCTACCCTAATCTCTGGTTATAAATAATTATATTGGCGTAAAAGTATCCGATTGTACATATAATCAATACATTCTTACTCACAATTAATTAAAGCAAAATTTATTGATAAAAGTTTTCATTTTGCAGCATTCCAGAAATTTGATTGCTATATTGTACTAAATAACTATGCTGCTGAGGTGGGGAAAGCTGTGCGTGATGATTTACGAGGATTAGAGATTAATCAAAAAGAACTACAAAATTTGACTAACTTGCCTGTTAAAGATGAACTAATAATCATAATTAATCCTCTGAAAAAATTTGCTTTACAAATTTTAGAAAAAATTAAAGGTACTGAAAGTGCTACTGTAGTTTTTATTGGCTTTTCTATATTGGTTTTTGGCTATCTGCTTTTCGATTTTTTTGTCAAGATTTTTGTAAATTGGATCACAATCCCATCCTGGATAGTATTCATCATCGCTAGTTTCTGGGTTTCTGGAGTTATACAAACAGGCTTGTATTTACTGTGGAGACAACGAAGCAAACTGCTAAAAGCTAACATGACAAATTCTCTACAAATTTTGTTAAACGATGTTGATAGGTATAATGGGGTTATCAAAGCAATAGATATCAATGATCAAATCGAAGATGCAGGAAATCCAGATGTGAGCATCAAGCAAAGAGACTTAGTAATTGAAGCCCTGCAACTCACAAGAGTCGATTTAGTTCGCGCTTTGAAGACCGAAAAAATTTTGAGAGAAAATAAGTATTTTATTCTCGGTAATACCGAACTATTTATTAATAATTTAGCAGCTTTAAGCGCTATGCAAGTCACTGAAAAGGCTACAGAACATGGACGCTTACTAAATGAAGCATTAGAGATTGCTTTAGATGTGCAAATTGAAATGAAAAGGTTACAAAGTCAGCGTTAAAAAACTTCCAAATTTAAAAAATAGCTAAAATATCCAATTTTGTCGGTGCGTCAGGAGTGAAAAAACCTGGAAATACCAAGAAATTATTTTTACTGATACATACTAATAAATTTGGTTAAAACCTATACATTATGCCGCAATCTTCCTAGACATATTTCGCACTTTCATAGCTTTTGCCATAAAGCACCCCACTACTGCAATCTCCCGATCTAACATAAAGAGATGTGAATCAATTGATCACCTATTTGCATGGACTGGAAAGAAATCAAAGGTAACTGGGTACTCATTCCCCGAAATCCCATCGGTATTATCCATTTTCTGGGGGGTGCATTCGTCGCCACTGCACCCCACCTAACTTACCGTTGGGTACTAGAACAGCTGGCAAGTAAAGGATATGTTGTGATTGCTACACCATTTGTCAATACATTGGATCATACTGCGATCGCTAAATCTGTATTGCTCAATTTCGATCGCACTATAGAACGCTTACACGACAGTGCAGCCTTACGTAAACTCTACCTTCCCATCTACGGGATGGGACACAGTATGGGTTGCAAGCTCCACTTACTAATTGGTAGCCTTTTTCAAGTCGAACGCGCAGGGAATATTTTAATATCTTTCAATAACTACGCCGCCAGCGATGCTATCCCCTTAGTAGAGCAGTTAAATTCGGCTTTGGCGATTGAGTTCACCCCCACGCCATTAGAAACGAATAAGCTTGTGCAACAACGCTACCAAATCCGCCGCAACTTATTGATAAAATTTAGCAATGATACCATAGACCAATCAGCAACTTTAAGCCAAATATTACAACAACGCTTTCCTGAAATGGTTACAGTACAAACCTTACCAGGAACTCATACCACACCTTTAGGTCAAGATTTTAAATGGCAAACAGGAGCATCTTTTTCACCTTTTGATGCCTTGGGGCAATGGTTTAAGCAAGAAGTATATCGCGATCTTAACCAGCTAAAAAGTGCCACGCTTTTGTGGTTGAATCCTCTTTCACCCCCATAATTTTTATTTCCTAGCTATCAACGGGTGATGAGGTGCATGGAAATAAGTTAGTAGTATTATTGCCTAGATACTACTAACTTAGTAGACACGATCAGATTTTTATATTTTATTTTTACAACAACTATGAATTAGTCTTTTTTCCTGTTTTTTATGTTTAAAATTCTCGTAATTGATGATGACATTTCCATCCAAATATTCCTGAAAAGGATGTTACAAAAACAGGGTTATTTAGTATTTACTGCTAGTAACGGTGAAGAAGGCATTGCTCAGGCACTTGATTACCATCCATCACTAATTATTTGTGATTGGATTATGCCTGGTTTAAATGGATTAGAAGTCTGTCATCGCCTGAAAAAAAATCCTCATTTATCCACTACTTTTTTTATTTTATTAACATCTTTAGATTCGGTTGCTGATAGAGTCAAAGGATTGGATGCTGGATATGATGATTTTATCTCCAAACCCATCGAACAAAATGAATTGCAAGCGCGGGTAAGAGCAGGATTGCGTCTACATCAGTTGAGCCGGGATTTACAAAACCAGAAACAGCGTTTAGAAGAAGAACTCGCACAAGCAGCAGAATACGTGCGATCGCTTCTACCTCTTCCCATGACTGAACCTTTGAGCATTAATTCCCGATTCATTCCCTCGCGCCAATTAGGCGGCGATTGTTTTGATTACTACTGGCTTGATTCCAATTATCTAGCAATTTATTTACTCGATACCGCTGGACATGGACTTAAGGCTACTCTTCCATCTATTTCTGTACTAAATTTGCTCCGTTCCCGCGCTCTCAAAAACCTGAATTACTATCAACCAAGTCATGTACTTAAGGCTTTGAATGACACGTTTCAGATCAATCATCAAAATGATAAATACTTTACTATTTGGTACGGAGTTTATAACAGAGTCAAGCGCCAGTTAGTTTATGCTAGCGCCGGTCATCCACCCGCAATATTGTTATCTGAACAATCTACAAACAGCATCGAAGTTCAACGCTTGAGAACTCCTGGTATGCCAATTGGTCTATTTCCAGAGGCTAAATATATTGATGGGTTCTGCGATATTGAAACATCGAGTACCCTTTACATTTTCAGTGACGGTGTTTACGAAATCACTAAACTAGATGGGACACTTTGGAGTTTAGATGCTTTCATTCAGCTACTTATGAGCTTAGAGCATAGTGTTGATTACCAACTCAATAATGTATTGAACTATCTGAGATATTTGCAATCAAAAGATGCTTTTGAAGATGATTTATCTATATTGCAAATTAAATTTGATTGATTATATCTTCGATAAAACTGCTTTATTAAATTCATCTTCACTGGCAAAAATATCAAATACTTTATCCATACTTGTTAATTCAAATAATATCCTTACTTGCTCATTAATCGAGCAGATAGCCAGTTTAATATCTGCTGCCCGCAATGTTTTAAAAGCTAAGACCAAAGAACCCAAACCAGAACTATCCATAAACGTTACATCTTGACAATCAATTAACACTATTTTGGCATTTTGTTCTAAAATTTCAGTTATACTTTGACGCAGTTCTTGAGATTTGGTAGAATTAACAATCCCACTGAGTTTAATAACTGGTACTGCTTGTTTCATACTATTTTCCTCCGGCATTTTGTCAACAATGGACTAAAAGGTGACATTATTATATACCAATCATCATAGCTTGAAAAAAGCCTAAGCTACTATACTCATCAAATACTAATGATGCTTGATATTAATAAATGATAAATTATTCACAATGAATTATCAATCAAATCACAATTTTGGATGATAACTCAATATTAACGTAGTACCTGATGATATGGCTTCACCTACATAGCGCTTTAACACTCCTAGTCAAGGCTTGTTTTTAAGTATAATTACTTACTGGTATTTATGGCATTGTTTTAGACGAAAGAACTTAGATTTTGGATAATAGAATTAAAAAACAATCTAAAATCCGAAATTAATTGGCTTACCCTTGGCACAAAGGAATAGTAATAACAAACTCAGTACCTTGTCCAGGTTGCGAAAAACATTCCAAAGTGCCACCATGCTTTTGGACGATAATCTGATAGCTAATAGATAAGCCTATACCAGTACCTTTACCAATAGGTTTGGTTGTAAAAAAGGGATCAAATAGTCGTTGTTTTACGTCTTCAGACATTCCCAATCCATTATCAGCAATGGAAATTTTGACTTGATTTAATTTTAGCATTTGAGTAGAAATGATAATCTGATAATTAGTTTCTGTGTTTGTTGTTTCTAAATTGAAAGCTGACGAATGACTACTTACTAATGAATCTTCCAAAGCATCTATTGCATTGGCTAAAATGTTCATAAATACCTGGTTAAGTTGCCCAGCATAACATTCCACCAATGGTAAATTTCCGTATTTTTTAATAATATTGATTGCTTGGCGGTCAGGTGTCGCCTTGATGCGATGTTCTAAAATCATCAGGGTACTATCGATTCCCTGGTGGATATCTACCTCTTTCATTTCTGCTTCATCCATGCGGGAGAAGGTGCGTAGAGATATGACAATTTCCCGAATCCGCTGCGCCCCAATTTTGATAGAGTTAAGGAGTTTGGGTAAATCTTGGATCAAAAATTCTAGGTCTATCTCTGCTGCGAAGTCCTGAATTTCATCTATCGGTTTTGGATAGTGTTTCTGGTATATTCGCACTAGTTCCAGTAAGTCTTGGGTGTAGTCATTGGCATGGATGAGATTGCCATAAATAAAGTTGACAGGATTGTTAATTTCGTGTGCTACCCCTGCGACTAATTGACCAAGATCCAGACATTTTTTCACTTTGGATAAGCTGCATTTGAGTCTGCTGTAGTTCTTGAAGAGCTGTTTCTAATTCTTTTGTCTGCTGCTGAAGTTGAATTTCTGCGCGTTTGCGTAAGCGCAGCTCCTCGTAGACATCGGTGGTATTAAATGTTGTTCCTACCAATCGGTAGACTCTACCTTCACTATCTTTAAGCGGATTTAGCGTCGTTAGCCACCAAGTTTCTTGATCCTGCAAAGTTAAACATTCTTCGTAGGTAATGGGTGTACCCGTTTGTAAGCATCTGAGATAATTTTGATAAATTGCTTCACCTTGAACAGCACCATGCACATCAATCGGTGATTTACCGATTACCTTGGTTTTACTTAAACCAGATGCACGTTCTGTGGCTGGATTCCAACCTGTATAGCAAAATTCATGATCATCTAGAACATCTACCACAAATATTAGATGTTCAGATCCCTCATAAACAGTGCGGAGGAATTGCTCTTGTTGTCGCAGTAATTCTTCTGACAGTTTACGCGCACTAATATCAGTAATTGCACCAACCAAACCGATATTGTTTCCTGCCGCATCTTTCAGTGGATAGGATCTGAGGAAAGTTTGCATTATTCGACCACCCGCAGACTGTTGCTCTACTTCACCAATCCAAGATTCACCCGCAACAGTAGTTTGCCATATCTCCTGGGCAACTACTGGATCAGTGATAGCATGAGATACTCCACCAAATTGAATAAATTCTTCTATTGTTTTACATTCATACAATTGGCAAAATGCCTGATTTTGGTAGATGTGATGACCGTCAGCATCCGCTATGGCAATAGCATCACTAGAACTTTCTACTGCTTGCTTGTAAAGCATCAGATTTTTTTGTGTTTGCTGGCGTTCGGTGATATCAAATACTAATGATGCCACACCGATTAGCTCACCATTTTCATCTACTAAAGGACTGTTATACCACTCACAGATAATAATTTTATTATTTTTTGTTAGATTCTCATTAATACTCCAACTACCTCCTTTTTGGCTAAGAAGCGTAGCTAATACTTGTCCTAATTGTGCTTTATTCTTCCTAGGAACTATGAAATCAAAATAACTACCAAGGGCTTCATTAGTGCTATATCCAAAAATTTTTTCGGCTGCAGGATTCCAGGCTTTAACTGCAAATTTGGTACTCCATTCAATCACACCTACTGGTGTTTGTTGAATTAACAGTGCTAGTCTTTGCTGTGAAGCTGTAATGCTCTGTGTTATGTCTCGAATTGTACCAACCAGGAATGTATTACCTGCACTATCCTTAAACAAACATTTTTTCGTAGAAATAAAGTGCGTTATACCCTGAGCATCGGTCAAACATTCTTCATTTTCATCGGTAATACCTGTGGTGAAAACGAGTTCATCTTTTTCCCAAAAAACATCCGCTTCAGTCTGTACCGAAGAATTCATAATCTGACTTCCCAATCAGTTCTTCTCGCTGACGTCCCATAAAATTACAGAAAGCATCGTTGAGCAGTACCCAGCGGTGTTGACGATCTTTAACAAAAATGGGATCAGATGTGCCATTGATAATTTGGAGTAAAAAAGCTACAGAAAAATTTTCCCTCTGCTGTGTGAGTGAATAATCATTGTCAAGTTCCTGTATTTGATTCAGGGTTGTGCTGTCGTTTTCCATACCCAAAGTCCATACCAAAATTGCTGGTTGTCAGAGTTTCAGCCTCCACAATCTGGAGGATGCTAAATTTCACGAAACTCTCAGTAGCGATCGCTACTGTTTTTTAGTTTTCCCAGTTTTGATGATTTTTTAACAGCACTCGCCCACTCCCCGTCTCCCCACTTCAAATAGGACTAACTTTCACTCGATATAGCAGTTTTTCTCCTTGACGGTAGCCAGTGTAACGCACCTTGACTATTTCACCTGGTTGTGAATTTCCCTCCATTAATTGGTGTAGCTGCGGATCATAGGGTAGTTCTGCGCCCACGGGTGCGATCGCTTCTATTCCCCATTGCTGTAAAAGTTTTTCTAGGGGTTTTTGCACCAAGGGCACGATTTTTACTGCTGCTAACTGGGGATTTTCCTGTGCTTTCTGCGCTGCTGTAGGAAATTGCAATATCAAAGATTCCAAAATTTGCAAACTTGACTGCTGGAATTCTTGCTGCAATAACTCTCGCTGTTGTTCTAGTTGTTGTTGCGATCTGATATATTCTCTTTTTAAATCTGTTATTTCTTGTAATAATTCTTGCCCAGTGCTGAGTGTGGAGTTATCAGTTATCATCTGTGAGGGAAGATTTTTGCTTTGCCTAGCACTCAGCACTGAAAAAGTTGCTATTAATTCACTTAATTTAATATCTAGCGCATCGGATACCTTGAGCAGTACATTCACCTGCATCTGCTCTAGCTTTCCTCGCCGCAAGCGCAAAATTTGCCGCTCGGAAACTCCAGCAGTGCGACTCAGGGCTTTAAAACTCGAAATACCCACTCTTTGCATTAAGTCTTGCAATAAGTGGGTGAAGTCATTATTGGGCATGGGGTATTGGGCATTGGGCATTGGGCATGGGGCAATTCAATTTTGGATTTTGGATTTGCAATTTTGGATTTGACTTCAATCTAAAATCTAAAATTCCTAGGGCATGGGGGCAGCCCTGCGTTCCGATCGCTTTGCGACAGGAACGCATGTGGCGTCATGGGGCATTGGGCACTTGTAGGAGCGGTACCACTACGTGGAAGCAAGCTAGGCGTAGCCTAAGAAGAGAAGTATAGCGTTTTCCCGTCTAGTGAGGTACATCAGAGCAAGCTCCTCGCAAGCGGGGAGGGGGTGGGGTTCTTGTACATCATTCAATTGAGAATCGCTATATTGGGCATTTGTCATTGTCTCTCCATCCCCCCATCTCCCCATTCCCCAATCTTATTCTTCCAGTAAACTTCTCAACATCCAAGCTGTTTTTTCGTGTATTTGCATCCGTTGAGTCAACAAATCGGCTGTGGGTTCGTCGTTTACTTCTTCTAGCAAGGGGAAGATAGAGCGTGCAGTGCGGACTACTGCTTCTTGTCCTTCGACTAGCAGACGAATCATTTCTTTAGCTTTGGGAACTCCCGCTGTTTCGGGAATTGAACTCAGTTTGGCATATTCGCTGTAGGTTCCTGGTGCGGGATAGCCAAGCGCTCTGATTCTTTCGGCAATTAAATCAACGGCTAAAGCTAGTTCTGTATACTGAGTCTCGAACATCAAGTGCAATGTTTGGAACATCGGCCCTGTAACGTTCCAATGGAAGTTGTGAGTTTTCAGATACAGCGAATATGTGTCTGCTAACAGGCGAGATAAACCCTCGGCAATTTTCGCTCTGCTGGTGTCATCAATGCCGATATTTAAAGGTATTGCTGGAGATGACATAATTTTCTCCTAATTTTTCCTAATTGGTGATTTATCAGTTATCATTTGTCAGCCTGTACACTGACTATTGACTCATGCGAGGTGCATTTTGAGAACGCTCTTGGGGGCTTTGCGGATTTTGGCTAAGATGGTTTCTTTGCCTAAACGCTGGCAAGCTTCATAGCGATGGCAACCCGAAAAGCCATAATACTGTCCATCTACCTCTAAAACATCTATGGGTTCTTGCTGCCCAATTTCGGCGATTGAATCCATTAACGCTTTTACCTTATTGGCGTCGTTCTGTCGCGGTAAAGGCCGTTTAATCTGATTTAAGGGAATTTCTTGAACTCTCACCATTATGAGTTTTCCTCAGTAGTTCCTGTTTGTGTCCTTAGATAAATCATAATCGTTATGACTTCGTTTTGCAACTTTTTGGAGTAAAACAGGTAATCGGATCATTGGAGCAATCATGCGACAAAACCACTACGGTACGAAAGAAGTGGACAATCCGCCCCAAAGCCTCACAGAGGGGCAATTTCAAGTGATGACGAAAATTTCCTTCTGGCGTTTTTCCTATAGTTTACTGACGACATTTTGCTTATTGGGACTGACAGCAGCGTCAGGGCCTGAGAGTAAAACAAAGGATGTGATATTGAGAGTGGGGATTATACAGCGATTTGGCGAAAAACCGACAGCCAAGTTGCAGATAGAACCGACAAAAGGCGATCGCCTCAGGCTAAAATTTAAAATAGGCAATAGGGAGCAAATTTCTGTCACCCAAAACCCCGTGCAGTTGGAAGCATTCATGCAAGCCTTACCCCAACCAGCAGTTAATGAGGTGGTAGTTTTGGGCACATATCGCACTTTTGAAACTGCCGAAGACAGCGCCAAAAGCTGGCGTGAGCGGGGAATAGAGGTAGAAATAGCGCAGCCGGATCGCTGGCAAGTTTGGGCTAAACGTGATGTTTACAACACACCTTTACTCCGACGCTTGCTATTTCAGAGCTTGGAAGCTGCTGATCAGAAAATAGTATTAATAGATACTAAAATTTTGTCACAAATTCCGCAAGTTAGTTGGGTAGTAAATGGTAAACGCTATAGCCAAAATAATCTGCAAATTAGCACTGGCAAAAACTTGATTCGGGTGAAAAAAGGCGAGAAAGCAGAGAATGCTAGGCTTTACGCTGGTCAAATGAACTTACAGCCCAATACCTACGGCACATACACACTGGTTAACGAAGTGCCATTAGAAACCTATTTGCGCGGAGTTGTACCCTATGAAATTGGCACAAGTGCGCCAATGGCAGCGATGGAAGCCCAAGCGATTCTGGCGCGAACTTACGCCCTGAGAAATGTACGTAGATTTGCAGTAGACAACTATGAATTATGTGCTGATACTCACTGTCAAGTATATGATGGATTGAATGGAGTAGCGCCCAACACAGATCAAGCGATCGCATCTACCAGAAGTATGGTACTAACTTATCAAAACCAGCTAGTAGATGCCCTTTATTCTTCTACCACTGGCGGCGTCACTGCCAACTTCAGCGATGTCTGGAATGGTGAAGATCGTCCCTATTTGCGGCCAGTAGTCGATGCTGCGATTAATATTTGGGACTTGTCAAAGCAGAATTTAGCCGATGAACAGAACTTCGAGCAATTTATCAGCTTGAAACAAGGATTTAATGAGAGCAATTGGGATTTGTTCCGTTGGCGCAAAGAAACTAACCTAGCAGACATTACCAAGGATTTGCAGAAATTTTTACAGGTAAAAAATAGCCCCTATGCCAAATTTAAAACTATTGAGGCGATGGCTGTAGTGAAGCGATCCTCTAGCGGACGCATTCTCCAACTGGCGGTAAAAACTAATATTGGCACTTTTACTTTACATAAAGATGAAGTTCGCAGCGCCTTTGCTGCTCCCAGGAGCACGCTTTTCTACATCCAACCCTTAAATAAAGGACAATCAGGTTTATGGGGATACGCCTTTGTGGGCGGTGGACTAGGACATGGAGTGGGTTTAAGTCAAACTGGCGCTCAAAATTTAGCTAAACTAGGTTGGTCAAATCCCAAGATACTGCAATTTTACTATCCCGGTACACAAATTAAAATGCTCAGTGACGAGATTAAGCCCTAGGGGGGAGGGTCAATCCAAAATTGTAAATCCAAAATCTAAAATCGAGTGACCCTTGACAAATAGCAAATGTTGATCGTTACTTATCAAAAGTCAACGGTCAACATTTGCGACTGAATATTTTTTATCTTGGAAGTCCCTTAGTAGAGATCTTCTTCTTTGTGAGTTTCGATTGTGACGTCAGAGGTTGGGTAGGCGACACAAGTCAGCACATATCCACCTTCAATCTGATCATCGTCTAAAAAAGACTGATCAGACTGATCAACAGTACCTGTTACGAGTTTACCGGCACAAGTTGAACAAGCACCAGCACGACAGGAGTAGGGTAGGTCAAGACCAGCTTCTTCAGCAGCGTCTAGAATATAAGTATCTTCCTCAACCTCAATTGTTTTGTCCAGGTCTTCAGCACTGTTGATCAGTCTAACTTTGAAAGTAGCCATTTAGTATTCCTCTCTTTTTTTAACGGCAGCATAAGTTATCCTAAAGCAATAACCACGGCTGATCTGGTGGGATGAGCCGCTGTTTCAAATTTGCTTCAATTCTGATACTACGAGAAAAACTAATAGATGTAACTGAAATTTTAACCCGATTAGTAATGAAATTTAGTTAGTTAATACTAATAAGTTTTCTTTATACATTTGACTAGTGAAAAACCTTGATATTAAAAAAAATTATATGTAAAAAAAGAAAACGTGAATTTGTCAATAAATCACCTAGAATGCGGATGGATAGGATCTGTAAGTTAATTCGATTGTCAAAGAAAACCGTGCAAGCAGCCGCCCTTCAAGCATCTACCGCTTGACAAAAGCGCTGTAAGGTAAAATAAATTAGCTTTGCCCCTAGAAAAAACCTAGACACAGAAATAGTAACTATCATGTATAATTGCGAAAACCCTTTGGACAAGGTAAAAGTGCGAGCGGGTTTAATTGGTACTGGGAATGCGGCAAAGCTACGGGCTGAGGCCTTGGTGGATGATGAGCGAACACATCTAGTGGCGATCGCCGGGCATACAATAGAAAATACAGCAGCCTTTGCCCAAAACTACCAAGCTCAAGCAATGAGTTCTTGGCAAGAGCTAGTAGAGCGAGAAGATATTGATCTAGTGGTGATTTCTAATGTAAATCGAGATCATGGCCCCATCGCTCGTGCAGCACTCACTCATGGTAAACACGTGATTGTGGAATATCCTCTATCTTTAGATGTGATAGAGGCGGAAGAACTTATCGCCTTAGCCAAAGCCCAAAATAAACTGCTCCATGTGGAACACATTGAACTTTTGGGTGGATTGCATCAATCTTTAAAGCAACACTTAGCGAAAATTGGGGAGATTTTTTATGTTCGTTATAGCACTATTACGCCCCAACATCCCGCGCCTCGTAAGTGGACTTATAACCATGAGCTTTTTGGTTTTCCTTTAATTGGTGCGCTTTCGCGATTACATCGGCTCACAGATATCTTTGGTAAAGTTTTGACAGTTAATTGTCACAATCGATTCTGGAGTACAGAAACAGAATACTACCAAACCTGTTTTTGTATTACCCAATTGTGTTTTAGTAATGGACTGTTAGCACAAGTAGTTTATGGTAAAGGTGAAACCCTGTGGCAACCAGAACGTAAGTTTGAAGTGCATGGCGAAAACGGGGGGTTAATTTTTGATGGTGATACAGGACTTTTTATCCAAGCAGGAGAATCTACACCTATACAAATTGGCACTCGTCGAGGCTTGTTTGCTAAAGATACTAGTATGGTGTTAGATAATCTTTTTTATGGTACTCCTTTGTATGTCACTCCAGAGGATAGTTTGTATACCTTAAAGGTGGCTGATGCAGCCAAACGAGTCAGCGGAAACGGGATTGACTATATTTATGGCAGATTCTTGAGAACTAGAGCAACATTGATGAAAACCGAACTTATTGTTATTTTATCCCAGCGAGAACTAGATAAAATGCGTCAGGCTGGACGCTTGGCAGCTAAACTATTACAGCATTTGGAACCTTTAGTCAAGCCGGGGATTAGCACCCTCCAACTCAATGATGAAGCTGAACGTTGGACGCAGGCGCATGGAGCCAAAAGCGCACCTCTAGGCTACAAGGGCTTTCCTAAGTCAATCTGCACAAGTGTGAATGAAGTAATCTGTCACGGAATTCCCAATGCCAAGCAAATCCTCAAGGAAGGTGACATCATTAATATTGATGTGACGCCAATAGTTGATGGCTACCACGGCGATACTTCCAAGACATTTTTGGTCGGTACCCCTTCCCCAAAGGCAAAAAAACTGGTAGAAGTGACAGAAGAGTGTTTACGCCTAGGGATTGCGGAAGTCAAACCGGGTGCACGCATTGGCGATATTGGCGCGGCTATTCAAGAATATGCCGAAGCCCAGGGCTTTTCTGTAGTGCGAGATTTTGTGGGACACGGTGTCAATAATATTTTCCATACTGCGCCGGATATTCCTCACTACGGGACGCGGGGTAAAGGTAAACGCCTCAGAGCCGGGATGGTATTTACAATTGAGCCAATGATTAACGAGGGTACATGGGAAGTCGAGATGCTGGGTGATGGCTGGACTGCTGTAACTCGCGATCGCGGGCTTTCGGCTCAATTTGAGCATACTTTAGCTGTGACTGAAGATGGGGTGGAGATTCTCACCCTACCTGATTGAAAATTTCACAAGAAATGGGTATGTAGTAAGCACTTTAGTGCTTTAAAGAGCGATAAATCGCTGACTACAAACCCCACAAAATTAATGTGGTAGAAACTTGAGGGGAAAATTTACTGTAAATATTTTTGTCCGATTAGTTATTCACCCATCAAGAATTAGGCTGGGTTTGATTAATTAAAAATGCTTGAATGCGGTTGATAAATGCTTCTAACTCCGCTACTAAGTCAGATGTACCAGCCAATTGCTGTTTACGGCTGAGTTGTTCTAGTTTTTCGCCCGCTTGTTGCATAGCTGTAGCGCCGACATTACCGCTAGAACCCTTGATATGATGGGCTTCTCGTCCAAGTTGATCAAAATCATGAGATGCGATCGCGGCTTTGGTGGCTGCTAAATGCAACTTGCTATCTTCAACAAACATTTCTAATAGTTCTAACTCAAATTCTAGATTGTTTTCTGAAAGTTGATGTAAGTGTTCCCAATTTAGTGGTAATTCGAGCAAATTGCTATCGGTAGCAGCAACTGTTGGATCGGGAATTTTTACTTCTTCTGTTGTCAATATTATCTGACTCCAATGCTCTAGCAAGGCGGCTAATTTATCTTTAGCTACTGGCTTACTAAGATAGTCATCCATACCTGCATCTAGACAGCCTTGTTGATCTTCTTTCATCGCATTAGCCGTCATAGCAATTATCACAGGTTGGCGACTGCTAGCAAATGAACTGGCTTGGCGACGCCGAATTTCTTTTGTTGTCTCCAAACCATCTAAAATGGGCATTTGACAATCCATGAGAATCAAATCGTAGGGAATTTTATCTAATAGCTGCAAAACTTCTTCACCATTGGCTACAGCATCGGCATCATAGCCTAGATTTTGCAGTTGTTTTAGGGCAACTTTTTGATTGACTAAATTATCTTCTGCTAGCAGCAATTTTAACTTTGATTTACCAGAATTAGTTATTTTTTCAATCTGTATAGGAATAGACACTTGCTGATTTCTAGAAACTTGAGAATTATCTAAAATATTCATGATAGTATCAAGTAGTCTTGATGGCTTTACGGGCTTGACCAAATAACTAGCAAATCCTATGTTAAGTGCTTTTTGCACTTCATGTCTTTCATTAGTAGAAGTCAACATAATTAAAGGGATATCAGCAATAGCCGAATTTGTTTTAATTTGTTTTCCCAAAGTCATTCCATCTACATCAGGCATTTGCATATCAATTAAAGCGATATCATAAGGTATACCCAGATTGGCAGCTTGTTGTAAAGCTTCTAAAGCAGTAGCCGCACAAGCCGCCTCATCTACCTGCATTCCCCAACGGGTAGCTTGGTGGTAGATAATTTTGCGATTAGTGCTATTGTCATCCACCACTAACAAGCGGCGATGAGTTAATATATTGCGATTCTTTAATGGGTGAAATAGGCGGAGGCTGCTTGATAAAAGGTAGCTCAAACCAAAATTGAGATCCTTTACCCATCTGACTATTTATCCCAATTTCTCCTCCCATTAAAGTCACTAATTGTTGACAGATAGCTAATCCTAAACCAGTACCACCATATTTGCGCGTAATGGAAGCATCGACTTGGGTAAATGGCTGAAAGAGTTTCTTTTGATCTTCTGGGCTAATACCAATACCTGTATCTGTGACAGCAAAGTGGATGGTAGCTTGATTTTCGAGTTTCTGATTTCAGTTGTGCCCGCATCACGACTTCCCCGGTGCTGGTAAATTTGATGGCGTTACCGATCAAATTCATCAAAATTTGCCGGAGGCGACTAGCATCACCTCTCAAGTAAATAGGAACATGAAGATGAATTAAAGCAGCAATTTCTAATCGCTTATTATGAGCTTGGGGCGCTAACAATTCCAAAACTTCTTCCACACAAGTAGATAAATCAAAATCTAGAGTTTCCAGCATCATTTCTCCAGCTTCGAGTTTGGATAAATCCAAAATCTCGTTAATTAAACATAATAAAGCATCTCCACTAACACGAATTGTTTCTAACAAAATCTCGCTGTTCTGGGTTGACGGGAGTTTCTAACAACAAGCCAGTCATTCCCAATACAGCGTTCATTGGGGTGCGAATTTCATGACTCATGTTCGCCAAAAAACTACTTTTGGCAAGAGATGCCAACTCAGCTTGGTGACGGGCGCTTTCGAGTTCTTGTCGCTGGAGAATTTCTGCTTCTAGCAACTTAGCCTGAGCTAAAGCAATACCTACTTGATCAGCGAGGGATTGCAAAAGTTCAACTTCCCAATTAGTCCATTGGCGAGTCTGGGTACACTGATGAGCAATTAGCAGTCCCCAAAGTTGATCTTTGAGGAAAATGGGAATTACAAGGTTAGCTTTAACCTCAAACTGTTGTAGCAGTTGCATATGGCAAGGCTGGATCTTAGCTTGCTCTATGTCAGCTATCATGCTAACTGCACCCTGACTGTATTTGTCGATGTAATTTTCTGTAAAACAAGCATCAACAATATTCTGTCCCATGACAACCGGTACACCAGGAATCACTGCTTCTTTCAGCGCAGTTAAACAACTATTAGACTCGAACTGCATAATCAGTACACGGTCGGCTTGCAGTAGCTTTTGCACCTCAGTGACACTGGTTTGCAGGATGTGATCGATTTCTAAAGACTCGCGAATTTTCAGGGTGACATCGGCTAACAATTGCGATCGCAAATTCTGGCGCTGTAGTTCTTCTTCTGCTTGTCTGCGCTTGATAAACTGACCAATTTGGTTGCCAACCGATGTCATTACCCTCAGCAAATCCACATCTTGTGGCTGAATCTGCTGGCTAAAGAAAGCCATGACGCCAATGGTTGTGTTACCACTACAAATTGGAAATCCAAAAGCTGCATGTAATCCTACTTCACCAGCAACTTTCATTCGCAAAAAGTTATCGTCATTTCCCACATCAGTCAGCCATACAGGTTCACCACTAGCCCAAATACCGCCAGGTAATCCAATTCCTGGCGCAAAAGTTATTTGTCGAGTGATTGTGTCAAACTCTTTGAAATTTACAGATGGTTCATACCAAATATCTAAACAACGCAGAATATTGGCTTGTTGATCTATGAGCCAAATCTCTCCCCAATCCCATCCCAAACTCTGACAAATTCCTTTTAAGGTTCGGTGGGTTGCATGGTTAATATTTTTAGCTATTGCTAATGCACTAGTTGCCGCATATTGTACACTGAGATATTTTTCAGATTGTTTGCGTTCACGCAGTGCAGCTTGCTGTTCGCTGATGTCACGACAAACACAAATCAGTCCCCCATTCTCCAAGCTTGTCAGAGAAACTTGTTTAGGAAATATACTACCGTCCTTTTTCTTACCAATTGTCTCACCTTGCCAGTAACCCTGTTGTATCAGTAGCGGAATCAGATTGGACTCAAACCACTTGATCTCTTCTTCACGATACAAATCTCTCCATGTCTTACCCAACAATTCTGTAATATCGCTATAGCCAAACATTTTGATGTGAGCATTATTGAGATAAATGTATTGATTATTTTCATCAAGAATCCCAATTCCATCGCTTGCAGCTTCCACTGCAGCTAGCTGTCGCTGTAGAGAATCTTCGGCTAGCTTGCGTTCAGTAATATCAATACCTGTGCAAATTATATATTCAATATTACCTTCACCATCAAAAAGCATCGTGTTTGACCAAGCAATCATTCGTCGGCTTCCGTCCTTCGTGATCCAATATTGTTCGTATTCTTTGGGACTTTTGCCTAACTTGAATTCCTCAAAAATAGCTTGGATGGAGGACTTTTTTGCCGATAATGAGTACAGGTTCCAGAAATATTGATTTACCACCTCATCGAAAGAGTAACCTGTTGTTTGCTCACAGGCGCGATTGAAGCGGATAATTTTTCCTTCCAAATCCAGAACAATTACTAAAGCACTGGTTGTATCTAAAACAGTTGAAATAAAGTGGCGTTCTTGCTTGAGTGACTCTTCTATGAATTTACGTTCTGTAATTTCACGATATACAATATAATAAACTAATACCAAAATTAGAATACATGAACAAATAGCGATCGCCAGTGAGACAATCGCATTGTGGACATTGCTAGTTAATTCTGTAGACTGGCGCTGAAGTAATTCCTTTTGGCCTTTCTCTAACTGATAAAGATGATTGTATATATGCTTTATGTAATTTTCTTCCCGATTGGCAATAAAAATCTGTAACGCTGTCTGATTACCCTTTGTTTGCAACAAGTTGTTAGTTGCTTGGATGGTAGATAGTTTTGCTGATATGTGAGCTTCGATATTGGCAATTGTTTGCTGTTCTTCGGGTTTATCTACTGTTAACTTTTTCAGGATTTCAATTTCCTGATTGATCTTGA
>CAVYXS010000199.1:0-6382 GCA_963772205.1 uncultured cyanobacterium | reverse complement strand
ACTTGCACAAGCAAGTCCCACCCCAGCTACCAAGCCATCTGTTCTCAAACTTGGTAGTACAGGGACGGATGTACAAACGTTGCAAACCCAATTAAAAGATTTGGGATACTACAATGGCCAGGTTAATGGACAATACAAGGCAAATACAAAAATTGCTATATCTGAATTTCAGAAAGCACAGGGTTTGCCACCAGACGGGATTGCTGGTAGAATAACTCAAGAAAGTCTCCAAGCAACGTGGTCAGCAAAAACTTCTGTTGTTACCTCTCCTGCGCCGAGTGTTCGACCTAAGTCAAATCAGAAGGGTTTCGTTTGGTGGTCTCTATTGGGTTTAGGAGTTCTCGGAAGTATTGGCGCACTCTTGTACTTGATCAGCAGGTTTGGTACTTTCAAACAGGTGCAACATCCCAAAACTGCAGATGTCGAAACTGAGATCCAAGTGCAAAATGACCAAGTTACGTTTTCGTCAACAGACTTAGACACTACGCCAAATATTCCATCGGTGGCTAGTCACCAAAGCGTGACAACAACAATTTCCCCAAACACAAAATTATTGCCACCAGACAAAACTTCGCGTCTTGCTAAAGTGAATATTGTTGATGAGTTGATTAAAGACTTACACAGTCTTGAACCAACCCAGCGACGCAAGGCGATTTGGGATTTGGGTCAGCAGGCAGATTCACGCGCCATTCAGCCGCTGTTAGACTTGATGATGGATGCAGATTCTCAACAACGCAGCTTAATTTTGGCAGCTTTGGGAGAAATTGGCGTCCGTACACTCAAACCGATGAACCGGGCTTTAGCAATCTCATTGCAAGATGAAAGTCCACAAGTGCGGCAAAATGCCATCCGTGACCTAACCCGCATTTATGATATGATGGTTCAAATGAACCATCTTTTGCTTCATGCCCTAGAAGACCCTGATCCTGAAGTTCAGTCAACAGCAAGGTATGCTGTGGCTCAGATGAATCGAATTCGGACTGTGCCAGATCCAGAAAATGTATCCTCTGATTCCCAGCAGCAAGCACAATAAGACTTTGAGATGTGGAATTTGAGAATTTCATCTTCCTTCACGAGCCAGTAATAAATATTTGTGAATATTTACAAATATTTGAGATGAATTTTGATACTGGTGTTGGTCCGGCGACTAAAAAAGCTGCTTCACTAAATTTGGGCGCACTGGTGCTAACTTCTGGATTTCTGGAAAAACCAAAGCCTTCAATGGGCATACCAAGATCATTACGATTGAGAATGAGGTCTTTATTCTCATCGTGCATGACAGCAACGGCGTAATTACCGGCTGTCAAGTTTTCAAAGGTCAGCTTCACAGTATTATCGGTAATCTTGGTACACTGTCTTTGAATGACGCGATCGCGTTTGTTAGGAAAGCCTTGACTATCGCCAAAGATACTCGCACACACTTGCCCTTGTTTATTTTTTAAGCCATCAATTTCGACGGTGAGAGTGCCCTTAAAACCAGCCCTAGCACTAAATGACCATGCCATATTTCCCAAAACCGCTAGCAGCAGTATACTAATTCTTAATCCTTTGCTCATAAAATTTTCAGTTGATCACAGCAATTGCCAGCATAGCTTGTGTTCTTGTCCTTGAGGGTGTCGTCAGCGAATATCGCCAACCTTACCAATGCAGACACACATTTATACTCACCTCAATAGGGAACACAGAACACCAAGCCGGAATTTTTTCCCTATTAATTGACATATACTATCAACTAGTGGTAAATATTAATAGGCTAAAACTAAAACTATTGCAACATAAATCTTCATGCTTGCTGGCTTTTTCCTGAAAATTTGCCAAAAAGTGGGAGTATTAAGGAGGATATGTAGTTTCTCAGTCCTGTACTTGACAAAAATGACTAATTTAGTATTAAAAAATTTGCTGATAAAAATTGACAACTATAAAGGAAAAATGACAGATAGTAACAATGGCTACAACCAACTCAACCAAAAGCTGAAAAAATGGGGGTTTGAGTTTTTTGGACAGACAAAGCAAACTCCAAAAGCAGAAGAAAACACCCTGGAAAGAGGATATTTGCTGGAAACCGCTAAATCTTTCCCATTACCAATGGCAAGCGTGGGAGAGCGTCTAGCGATCGCTAAACTCAAAGGCACAGAAGGTACAGTCCATCGCCTGATTGGGATGGGATTAGTTCCAGGAACCGAACTGCAAATCATCAGCATTGGTAATGGTTCTGTCATTGTCGGACTAGGCGACAACCGCATTGGTTTGGGCGCAGGTATGGCACAGAAAATCATGTGTACGAATGTATAGGACATGGAAACAACAAAGTGTAAGTAGCCATCATCAACGGGAGCATCCCAATTTTGCCTTCAGACAATTTGTAGTGGGAGCATCTTGCTCCCTAATGTCCAGGAAACAGGCTAGAGAGCCATCACTACAAAAAAATAAATTTACACATTTGGGATGCTCCCTCATCAACTGCGTACACCAAAACCCATGAACAAGAGATACCCCTAGTCCCTGACGTCGTGTTCCCAAATCTATCGAGATTGACAAACAAAAATGAGCCAACAAAAACAACTACGTGATTTAGCTGTAGGGTGTACGGGGCGGGTGGTTGGTTATGAACAAACTGCCCGTAGTTATAAAGGAAAATTGCTAGCGATGGGACTGACACCGGGTACAGAGTTTACTGTCACCCGTCATGCACCCTTGGGAGATCCGGTAGAAATTCAGGTGCGGGGATTCAAACTGAGTCTGCGGAAAGACGAAGCCAATGCTTTATTTGTAGAGGAAATTACATCATGAGTCAGCAGATAATTGCATTGGTAGGTAATCCCAACTGCGGTAAAACCACTTTATTTAATGCCTTGACAGGTGGTAACCAAAGAACTGGTAACTGGCCTGGTGTCACAGTGGAGCGCAAAGAAGGTAAATATAGTCACAATGGCAAAAACATTACCGTTGTTGACTTACCAGGAGTTTATTCTCTTGATGCTGAAGATAGCGATACTGGACTAGATGAACTGATAGCGAGAGATTACTTACTTTCTGGTGAGGCGGATGTCATCATTAACATTGTTGATGCTTCCAACTTAGAACGAAACTTGTATCTTAGTACCCAAATCATGGAGATGCGCTTACCGATGATTGTGGCCCTGAACATGATGGATGTGGCTAAAGATAGGGATATCAGAATAAATCCTCGCCTACTTTGTGAACGTCTTGGTTGTCCAGTAATTCCCATGAGTGCAACATCAGGTAAAGGAGTACCTGAGTTACAAGATGCAATTAATCAATCTCTCTTGGATCTATTAGTACCACCGACTTACGTTGCTTACCCGGCGGTAATTGAAGATGCGATCGCCCAAGTAGTACCCTTCATTATTCAACACAGCCCCAACCGGACTGTAGATCCCCGATGGACAGCCTTAAAGCTTTTGGAATATGAGGATCGCATTGCTCCAGAATTGAGAAGCAAAGAATTAGAGAGGATAGTTGTTGAAGAACGCCGGAAAGTTCATCAAACCCTCAATGATGACTTAGATATTATCATTGCCGATAGTCGTTATACCTTTATTCGCAACTTAATTCAAGGTGCAGCAGAACGCAGTGGGGAAGTGAAAACTAACATTTCCGACAAAATCGACCAATTTGTACTCAATCGCTGGTTGGGAATACCGATTTTCTTGTTCATCATGTACGTGATATTCACCATATCGATTCATGTCGGTGGTGCTTTTATTGACTTTTTTGACATCTCATTTGCCACGATTTTTGTTGATGGTTTCGGTAAACTGCTGGAAAACATCCATGCCCCAGGATGGCTGATTGGACTGTTAGCACAGGGTGCAGGTGGTGGTATCAAAACAACAGCCACTTTCATTCCCCAAATCGGGATGCTATTTTTGTGCCTGTCGGTATTAGAAGATACTGGTTATATGGCACGGGCTGCCTTTGTGATGGATCGGTTGATGCGTTTCATTGGGCTTCCGGGTAAATCCTTTGTACCGATGATTGTGGGTTTTGGTTGTAACATTCCCGGTATTATGGCGACGCGGACATTAGAAAATAAACGAGATCGCCTGATGACAGTGATGATGAACCCCTTCATGTCTTGTAGCGCCAGACTGACAGTTTACGCTCTATTTTGCGGTGCTTTCTTTCCCGTTGGCGGTCAAAATATGGTATTAGGTCTTTACTTATTGGGCATCTTAGCCGCCATATTCACCGGATTGATCTTGAAAAATACGATCCTCCAAGGTGAAGCTGCCCCCTTTATTATGGAACTACCTCCATACCACATTCCTAAACTCAAAGGTATATTGTTACGTGCAGGCGATCGCCTGAAAGCTTTTATCACCAAAGCTGGGAAGGCCATTGTGATTATGGTCATAGTTTTGGGCTTCATGAACTCCGTTGGCACTGATGGTACATTTGGCAAAGAAAACAGTAAAGATTCAATTCTCAGCGCCATGAGTCGCACCGTTACCCCAGTATTTACACCAATGGGAATTACTCAGGATAACTGGCCGGCTACCGTTGGTTTAATGACAGGGGTATTTGCTAAGGAAGTGATGGTTGGCACGATGAACTCTCTGTATACTGGATTAGCAGAAGCAGAAAAAGCAGCCACAGCAGCACCAGAAAAGCCTGAAGAGTTTAGTTTATGGGGTGGTATTGGCAAGGCATTTGCCAGCATTCCAGAGAATCTGGCAAAACTTCCTAGTCAACTATTTGACCCCCTTGGTTTAAGTGCTACCAACGTTTCAACAGACCAAAAGCAAGCAGCGGCGGCTCAAGGTGTATCTGTCGGCACTTATGGTCAAATGTCTAAACGGTTTAGTAGTACATCAGCCGCTTTTGCCTATTTGTTATTTGTGCTGTTGTATTTTCCCTGCGTTTCTGCAACTGCTGCGCTTTACCGCGAAACGAATTTGGGGTGGACAGTATTTGCTGGATGCTGGACTACTGGTTTAGCTTACTGGGTGGCGGTGTTGTATTACCAAGTGGCGACATTCACACAACATCCCCGTTCTTCTATAGCTTGGGTATTAGGATTAGTTTTAGCTATGGCTATGACTATTTTCGCACTGAAGATAGCAGGTACTACCCGCACCAGAGAAGTCATTAGCCATTAGTCATTGGTGAGCAGGACAAAACCATGATATTAAATGAACTACAAAATTTTCTTGCCCAACACAAAAAAGCCTCTCTTGCTGATATGCAACTGCACTTTCGCATGGATGGGGACGCTTTACGGGGAATGCTGAGTAAGCTAATCCGTAAAGGTCGAGTCCGTAAAATGGAGGATGGGAAAAAGTGTGGTGGATGTCATAGTTGTGAGTCAGAGGCCATTGAATTTTATGAATGGGTTCATAACTAGTAGTCCGTGTCATTAGTTTTGATAGGTTCGTAGTTGCGCTTGGCGTTAGCCAAGCGCAACTACTTTCAACCAGTATCATAATTTATAAATATGCTGTAAAAAAAATGGTAGCAATTGTTAGCATTTTTGGATTTCTAGGTGCAGTTGTGTTATCTTGGGATTACTGGCAAAACAAAGTGCTGAATAATTGAGAGGAAACCATTATCGTAGTTCAAAAACAGCTAATTAACTCACAAATCAAATCACCTAAAGTTTTCTTGATTGATCATGAGAATAATAATCGTGGTTTGATTGACACCGATGAAGCTCTAGAGTTAGCAGAAAGTTTGGAGCTTGACCTAGTAGTAGTATCCGAAGGCAAAGACGCTCCAATTGCCAAGATTCTTAACTATGGCAAGCTTCAGTATCAAAAGAAAAAACGTCAAGGACAGAGTGCTAGACCCATCGTCAAAGAAGTTAGGTTCCGTCCTAACGTGGGTGTGGCTGATTATAAATTACGCATTGAACAAGCGATTCAATGGTTGAGTAAAGGCGATTCGGTAAAGTTTGCTATTCGTTTACGAGGTCGAGAACATCAGTATCGTGATCAAGCTGGAGAACTACTAGACCGCATTGTCAGTGATTTGGGTCAAGTAGGTAAAGTCCAGTCGCTTGATAAACGTTCACTGATTGCTCAAGTTATTCCTGCTTAACACTCCCCGGACTGTACAAATATCGCTACGTTCGTTTGTTCTATAAGTCCGGGGATTGCACATTCACTTTTATACATAGCTGCAAATTAACATCCTCCCACCCCAACAAGAGGGGTGGGATTTTTACTTTTTACTTCTTAACATTATTCTTTTTCTTTCTAACGAAACGAAGTTTGAAGTGGGATTTCAAGACTTGTGTGTACACCGTAACCGTATACGGGGAGGGGTTGGGACAAGAAAATCTATTACACCATTTAAGGCTTGCCACGCTACTACGTGTCTTTTCTTTTCCACACGACGTGAAAAGTCAGTGTTGTTCTGC
>CAVYXS010000198.1:0-13832 GCA_963772205.1 uncultured cyanobacterium | reverse complement strand
TTTTTTTGCCGCGCCTGGTTCCGTTAGGTATTGCTGGCATTTCCTCTGGCAATATAGACTAAGGCATCCTGGGGTTGAATTTGCAGTGCTTGATTAAAATCAGCGATCGCACCTTGATGATCACCCAACACAGAACGGGCTTTACCTCGGTTACGATAAACAATCCCATCTTGAAAATTCAATCGCAGTGCTTGGTTAAAATCCGCGATCGCTTCTCGATAATTCCCCATTTTGCAACGCACCACCCCACGACAGCAATAAGCTTGTGCATCTTGCGGATCAGTTTGCAACACCCAGTTTAAATCTTCTATCGCCTCGCGGGTGTCGCCCTTTTCGGCTTTGTCTAATAATTGCGTGAAATATTCTTTTTCTGATTGGATAGGTAGACTTATAGAAGTTGCTGGCTGAACAACTGGTTTAGGTAATGGTTGTAGCTGTTTAGCCCTATCCAGACATAGCCGACAATTTTCTGGATCTTTTTGCTGTAAATATAATTCTGCTGCTTGTTTAAAATTGGCGATCGCATCTTGAATATATCCCTGTTTGCGCCGCACCATCCCCCGCAAACTATACGCACCAGCATAATTAGGATTGAGGCGAAGAGCGCGTTCCACATCCTCTAGCGCCCCCGGTAGATTTTTTAGCACTACCTTAGCCAATGCGCGAGAATAATAAGCTTCTACACTCTGGGGATTCAGCTTCAGTACTTCGGTGTAATCTGACACAGATGGCAAAATTGCCCCTGAGTCATAATATGCCAAACCCCGTTGAAAATAAGCTTCGGCGAAGTCAGGTGTTAAGAGCAAAGCCTGGCTAAATTCCTCAATAGCCCCCGCATAGTCCTTTTGCTTCGCTTTTTTCAAACCTCGATTGTAGAATTCCTCATTCATAGCCTTGGGTAAATATTTCTTGGGGTGCGTTACAGTTTTAGCCTAACGCACCCAAAGACAACATGGTTCGGACGCACTATAAATTACAGCAATTTTCAGGTCTAGAAATCCGTGTATTGGAAATATTCTCACAGTGTCGGTGGGTTTTGTAAACAAATGGGTTATATATATGCCAGTCGCAGAGGTGGGCTACAGGGTAGAGAAGGATGAAAATAACTTATATTGATTCTGGGGTGTTAATCAGTGCAACAGATGGTGTTGGTATAATTGCTGAGAAATCTCTTGAAATATTAGAAGATTTCCAACGGGAATTCTCTTCTAGTGAGTTTGTAAAATTAGAGGTAAGTCCCAAAGCGGTTTATAACAAGCAAACAGAAGAAGCTCAATTTTACGAAGAATTTTTTAGCGATGTAACCTACTGGGCGAGTGATTTGACTTATATTGTTCAAGAGGCTTACCAAATTGCTGCTCAGTATGGTTTAGCAGCTATGGATGGGCTTCATGTAGCTGCAGCGTTGTCAGTTGGTGCAGAGGAATTTGTGACAACTGAGAAAAAAACAAAACCTATGTTTAGGGTATATAGTATTAAAGTAATCTCTATTTTTGATTAATTTTTTATTGTCGATATTCTCCAGGAATATCTAAATGATAAACAGGAATATACAGTATTAAATTCACAAATTTTTAACATTGAAAAACAAGTATTATTTTACTTTTTTACATCTATAGGAATCATATTTGATTGTTGAAAAGATGCGTAGGGTGAATTATCGCTGAGTACGGCACCAAATTCTTGATGATGGTGCCATACTGTCGCCTAATGACAAGGTTTATTTACGCCAACCTACTTACTCAATCAGTAAACTAGGAGAAGTCAGCACAAAAACGTCCCTGATTCCCTGAGCATCAGTCAGCGGTTTAATGGGAGTAGTAAAGTGAAAAAATTCATGATCATTGACTAATAAAAGCTCTCCCGGATGCAGAATTTTATTAAAAATCGGCTTTTCTTTTTTGGCAGTGTACAATTGTGTTTCGCCGCCTTGAATATTTTCTCTATTAACCGAGAATATTCCAATAAAATCAGTACCATCGCTGTGAATACCTTCAGGTGCAGGATTACCCAAATTATCAAGTGAGCAAATAGTCCTGATTTGATGAACTCCTATTTCTGCTTCTGGATGCAGTTTACAGGAATCAGTAAATGCCAAGATCAGCTTTTTAAAGATATCTAGTTCTATGAGTGCATCATCTAACTCTGCAAACTCTCTTTTGACATCACCAACTAAGGGATTATATTCTTTGCTTTGGAACAGATGGCCATGAGGTAGTTTAATTACCTTATCCCCAGAAACGGTGAAACGAGATAATCTTCGCAAGCGATAATTACCTTTGATGTAAGGATCAATCGGCAAATCGTTAAAAAATGGCTTAAACCCTTCTGTCTTAATTGAATTTACCTTTCTCAAGGTAAACAAAAAGGCATATTCCAATTCCGTTGTTAACTTAATTTGTTGCATAGGATTTACCTCCTTGCATGTTGCAACCCTCCCGAATTTTTGCTGATGGGAGGCTTATAACACCTAGTATAGTCCAGTTATTATTAATTTTTTGTAAAAATATTTAAAGATATTACCATTTCATGATATTTTAAGTCCGTATTTAAGGTAAAACTTTTGCTGGGTTCGTAGTCAGGACTTCAGTCCTGGTATTTTGGTTCGCGCAGCGTCTGTCTACGGGGTACAGCCGGGATACCTATATTTTGGGACACATTGTAAATAAATGTTACAAAAACCGATTTTGCAATTTACTAAATTGTCTAAAAATGGTACTAGAGGATTAAAGTTTTTGCACACTAAAATCAACTCTTCACGCGATTCAGTCTCTCAAAAGCACAAAAATACAAGCTCAAAATTTAATAGTTCTGGTGAATAGAATATTCCACGGTATTTACTGTTTCTAGATATAACTTTTAGTTATTATTTTAAATTTTCGAGAATTTGGGTTGATAAATCGATATTCCATAGGTTTAGAATGTGTTTTGAATTTTTTTGCAAATTTGTATATAAAATTAGTATCAAAAATAACTTTTAACATACTTGTAGTCCCAAACTCTTCAATTTATTAATTGTGATTTTAATCACATCTACTTTTAGGATAAACTGATAAAAAGATACAGTAGGAAAATCACATAAGATTTTGATATGGCTGACGAAAATAAAAATACATATAACATCGGCAGTATTGGTGGTAATTTCAACCAGTCTGTAGAAGGTGGTTACACACAAATACATGGCAACCAAATCAACATGAGCCAAGACTTAGCTCAAGCTGCCACCCAAATACAACAATTATTAACCCAGCTTGAATATCAGGGATACAGTTCATCCGATGCTCAACAGAAGGTTGCTAGCGACTGGGCAAGCGAAGCAGAGAAAGACCAAAAAGCCAAGAGTAAGATGGTCGAAACTGGGACAGTTTGTGCGCGATGCGGCAACAAGTAGCGTAATTGGAGAAGCTACGGTGGAAGTCATAAAACTAGCTTTGAGATTATCTGGTATACCCTTGCCATAAAGAGATTATCATAAGTTAAATAATGAATATCCAGTTCAAGCAAATATTAAGGCAGTTATTCCGTCTGATTAATCAACTTTCACTAATAGAGAAGTTGTTATACAGTTTTTTGCTTTTAATTGGAATTCACGCTCTTTTAGACTTGCTTTCTCATCTATACAAAATTTTTACGAACTGGCTTTATAAATTCTTAAATAATATCATAAATTATATTTCTTCAAATTCCCTAAAAATAACTCTTTTTGTTATTGGTATTTTTTTACTTGGAATAGGCTGTTTTTTACTTTTTAGACAATGGAGAAGCAAGCAGATCGAATTAGAGGAAAATTTAGATGACGAAGATTTAGAAGAGATGATAAATGATAATACATATTCATTTCAAGAGATTGCTACAAATCAACCTAAAGCTATTTATACAGAAGGAAACTACAATGAAAATATTTATGGCGGTATTGTAGAAATATATGGAGATCAAATAAATATTAATAACGATTTTGCAGAAGTAGCGCAACAAATTCGTGATTTAGCGGAGCAGTTAAAAAGTCAAGGCTATACTCCAGAGGAAGCAGAAGAAGAAATAGCAAGGAAGTTAGAAGAAAAAGCAATAGAAAATCCGAGGCTTAGAGCAACTCTTCGCAAATGGAGAAAATATTTCAGCAAGAAGAATACTGCTGCAAGTGATAAAGAAGTTGCTCAAGATGTGGTTAGAACCGCTACATCTTACAGCTACACTTCTTCAAAAGACTTCACTGATGTGATAGGTGGAGATTTTCATACTCTAAATGAACTGCTTCAATCTCAAAAATGGGAAGAGGCAGATTGGGAAACAGCCAAAATTATATATGCAATAGGACAAAATGAGTTATTTCGTCATTTTGAATATGAACATTACTCTCATGATTATATAGTCGAAGAACATATTAAAATTCTCCCTAAAAAATACTTAAATAATATAGATAAGCTTTGGAAAAAACATAGCAATGGACGCTTTGGATTTAGTGTTCAAAAAAGAATTTGGGAAAGTATTTGTAAACAGCAGCAAGAAGTTATTTACTTTAACCAATATAAAGCTATAGAACAATTTGGTGATTTGGTTGGTTGGCGAAAAAAAGATGATTGGTTGTATTATGTTGATTTATATGACTCCCTAAAAACAGCATTGCCTGGTCATCTGCCATTAGCTTATATGTTGAATTCGGATAAATTAGATAAGTGCGAAGTTAATTTTGATGTATTTATTGTTATTTACGAACGTCTTTAAAAAGTTCACTTAATGGGGTTGTATCTGAGACAACAATCATAGATTATTGCCTTGCAATTTCATTTTTGCCTGATTAACCTCTTGCTGGAATTCTTCTAAAGTCATACTATCGTCAAATAAAAATATATCATATTTAGACATTAAATCTATTACGTCTATTCGAGAAATTTCTAGTAATTGACTAGCCTTACCACTACTAATTTCTCCATATTTAAGTAGAGTCATTACATAAGCCTCTTTGGCTTTAGTTTCTGCTTCTTCTCTGATTCTCTTATTAACAGAATGAACGGGAATGGTAAATTCTACTTTAGTCATAATTTCAGATTTTTCTTTCTATTGTTAACAAGGTTGCTATTATATAGAATATCATCTTTCTATCTGCTAAAGTCTATTACTTCACTCAGTTCAGCTAGGGGGATGGAGTCAAATGAGCATCCGTACAAAAACTTACGCTAACGTGTCTTTACCCCTCTACGACAAGCACTTGCGTAAAGCCTGCGGGACGCCTTAGGACTAAAGTCCTCACTACAAATGCCAAATCGACGTATATTGAGAAAGTTGTCACTTGACAACTAACAACTGATAACCGAAAACTCAAATGATTGATTGGCTTTACCGCTACCCACCCCTCTATCCTGGTATTTTGCACAAGCGCTACAAGCGTTTTTTTGCTGATGTGGAACTGGCGACTGGGGAGGTAGTGACAGCACACTGTCCCAATACAGGGCCGATGACGGGAGTGTCAACTCTGGGGAGCGCGGTACAGGTTTCCAAGAGTGATAATCCTCAGCGCAAACTCGCCTACACTTTAGAATTAATTCAGGTAGATGATAATGAACCAACTTGGGTAGGTGTGAATACTGCTTTGCCTAATCGGGTAATCAAGCTAGCTTTAGAACAACATCTTTTTTCAGAATTGGCTGACTATAACCATGTTAAAGGTGAGGTAGTTTATGGACAAGATAAAAAAAGTCGAGTGGATTTTTTCTTGACAGGAACTAATGATAATCGCCCAATTTATTTAGAAGTGAAAAACACAACTTGGTGTTGGGGAACTGTCGCTGTATTTCCGGACACTGAGACAACAAGGGGACAAAAACACCTGCGGGAATTGATGGCGCTGTTACCCCAAAGTCGTGCAGTGATGCTTTATTTTATTAATCGGGGTGATTGTACTGAGTTTTCACCTGGTGATACGACAGACCCTGTATATGGTAAGTTATTACGAGAAGCGATCGCTCTTGGTTTAGAAGTGTTACCTTGCCGTTTTCAAATTTCTCCCGAAGGTATTCGTTATTTAGGTTTAGCAAAGCTAAAAATTTGATTATTCTGCTGATGGCTGTTTCTGATGCAGGTAAAACCACCATTGGATGCCGAGATAGTGCCGATTGTTAAAATAATCAATACAAGCTACATCTGGGAGAAAAAGCAATGACAGTTGCAGCCGCTAAAAAGATGACATTTGAAGAATTTCTTAATTATGACGATGGGACGAATAATCTATATGAATTAGAAAATGGAGAATTAATTCAAGTGCCCTATGAAAGTGAACTAAATCGTCGCATAGTGATGTTTTTAGTTGCCTATTTCCTACAATTAGGAATTCCATTTTATCGATTGAGTATGAAAACAGAAGTTTCTGTGAATAGTCGGCAGGTGGGGGTGCGAGTGCCTGATTTGACCGTGTTTTCGGAAGAGTTAGCGACGGTAATGCAAGGGGCTACGCGATCGCTAATTTTGATGGATATGCCGCCGCCCTTATTGGTGGTTGAGGTGGTGAGTCCGAATCAGGAAAATCGGGATTATCGTTATAAGCGTTCTGAGTACGCGGCGCGGGGAATTGCTGAGTATTGGATTGTCGATCCTATCGCCCAAAAGGTGACAGTTTTGGAATGGGTAGAGGGATTTTATGATGAGCGAGTTTATCAGGGAGAAAATGCGATTATCTCTGCAATTTTTGCTCATATTCAGTTAACGGCAGATCAAGTTTTACAAGGATAAAATGTGATGAAAACATAGGCGTTGCTGAATTGAGGTATGAAAAAAAATTCCATTTCTCTCTCCTCTTACTCTCTGCGCCTCTGCGCCTCTGCGTGAAAAGAAAATCATACTTTCACTCAGCAACGCCAAAAAATAAATACAGAAATATAGATCACCTAACTTATAACTATAAGTCACAAATGTGCGGCTTGCAGAAATCAAAAACAAGCTGACAAAAGTCATGGATAATGCTGAGAACCTTTTTCTCACTCATAGGGTCTAATAAATACCAGGATGCCTGTACAAGTAATCAAAAAATTTCTCCGCTCATCGATAAAATCCAATACTACAGCAGAATCAACCCTATGACTGTGAAGCCTAAATTCTGGATATTGTCGCTGTTGATATTGTTGGGAGGAATTAACCCCAGCAATGCAGCCCCGAAACCTGTTGATCCAAAAGTATTACATATAATTAATCGTCTGAGTTTTGGCCCTCGTCCCGGAGATGTAGAAAGGGTAGAGTCTATAGGTGTAGACAGCTACATCAAAGAGCAACTTTCACCAGATTCCATCCCCGAATCACAAGATCTCATCAACAAACTTTCACAGTTACAGACTCTACAGATGAACCCAGTAAAACTTTTAGAGTATGGAACAACCAGACAGAAAGCAAACCAAGAAGAAATTACTGCTGCTCGAAAAAGAGCAAAACAGGTAGCAGAAGAAGTAATAAATGCACGGTTATTACGTGCTACTACCAGTCCACGACAACTAGAAGAAGTAATGGTGGACTTTTGGTATAACCATTTTAATGTATATATAGGTAAAGGGCGCGATGGCGTCTGGGTGGGAGCTTATGAACAAGATGCCATTAGACCCTATGCTCTAGGTCGTTTTCGTGACCTACTAGAGGCTACAGACTCATCATCCAGCGATGTTGTTTTATCTAGATAACTGGCAAAATAGAAATCCTAATAACCCCGCAGCTCGTCGTAAAAACCAGGGTTTGAACGAAAACTACGCCCGTGAGTTAATGGAACTACATACCTTGGGCGTTGATGGTGGTTATACTCAGCAAGATGTAATTACTCTGGCGCGAATTTTCACAGGCTGGGGATTGGTTAATAACAATACACAAATAAACGATGGTTCGGGATTTTACTTCGATCCAAAACGGCACGATTTTAGTGATAAAGTATTTTTAGGACAACAAATTAAGGGTAGTGGTCAAGCGGAAGGCGAGCAAGCCCTGGATATTTTGGCTCGTAGTCCAGCAACGGCTCATCATATAAGCTACCAACTAGCTCAGTATTTTGTCAGTGATAACCCACCCACAGATTTAGTCAAGCGTCTAACCCAGCGCTATCTCACAACTAATGGCAATATTCGTGATGTCCTGTTTACCCTATTTCACAGTTCTGAGTTCTGGGACGCGAAAAACTTTAATGCCAAGTTCAAAACACCCTATCAATACGCTATTTCCTCAGTGCGGGCAACAGGATTAGAAGTAAATAATACAAAACCAATCTTCAATCTACTGCAACAGTTAGCCATGCCCCTCTACGGTTGTGTAACTCCAGATGGTTACAAAAATACCCAAGATGCTTGGTTAAATCCTGATGCTATGACCCGTCGCCTCAATTTTGCTACAGCGATCGCTAATGGAAATGTACCAATAGCCAGTATACCAAAAAACTCTGACCCAGGCACGAAAATACAGGTAGGCGGGAATGTAGCACCTCAAGCCAATCCGCCCATGCCTCTGGATGCTGTGCAACTAGCCAATACACTGGGTAACTTATTTTCACCTACAACCGAGAATGCGATCGCATCTAGTCCAGAGAAAATTCGTGCAACTTTAATCTTGGGTAGTCCAGAATTTATGCGCCGTTAACTGAGGTTCAAATTCTGCTTCTCTGCGCCACTGAGCAACATCATATTTATTATTAAACCCTCATCTTATCATGAAAAGACGCGACTTTTTAATCCAATCGGGAATTTTTTCAGCTTCAACTATAGCCGCTGTAAGTAGCAATGCTTGGGTAGCCAGATCCGCCATGCAAAATACTCATCAGCAGCGCTTGATTGTCATCTTCTTGCGTGGTGCAGTTGATGGCTTAAACGTCGTAGTTCCATACTTAGAAACAGCATATTATCAACTACGTCCTAAAATTGCCATTCCCCAACCAGGAAAGGAAGGGGGAGTTCTAGATTTAGATGGTCGTTTTGGGTTGCATCCAGCATTAGCTCCCTTGATACCGCTATGGAAGCAGGGTAGTCTAGCCTTTGTCCATGCAAGTGGTTCCCCAGACCCGACTCGCTCCCATTTTGATGCTCAATTTTACATGGAAAGCGGCATCCCTGGCACAAAACGGAATGAAGATGGTTGGATGAATCGTTTGCTTGGGGTAATCTCTAAACAGACACCAATTCAAGCATTGACAGTAGGAGAAACAACACCGCAGATTTTGTATGGTCGAATGCCTGTAGCTAATATAGCATCAGGTAAAAATGCTAGTGCTCGCCTGTCAGTGGATCGCCCTCAAATAGCAGCAGCATTTGATAAACTTTATCCTGGTCATGATGCTCTAGGACAAACCTATCGTGAAGGCAGGATCGCCCGTCAAGCCCTGATGAGTGACTTGGAAGAGGAAATGAAAATGGCCAATAATGGTGCGCCTTTACCTGAGCTTTTTGCCAGCGATGCTCAAAGATTAGCACAACTGATGGTGACAGACCCAAGAATTCAATTGGGGTTTATCGCCTTGGGTGGTTGGGATACTCACGTCAATCAGGGTAGTAGTAAAGGACAGTTAGCCCGGAACCTAGAACGATTGGGACAAGGTTTAACCGCTTTAACAACAGGTTTAGGGTCAGTTTATGACAACACAGTCATTGTAGTCATGTCTGAGTTTGGGCGCACAGTCCAAGAAAATGGCAATGGTGGTACAATCACGGACATGGAAACGTTATGTGGATCTTAGGTGGTAAAGTTCGCGGTGGAAAAATTTACGGTGAATGGCCAGGTTTAGCAACAAACCAACTTTATCAGGGAAGGGACTTAGCCATCACTACCGATTTTCGGGATGTAATTTCTACAGTCTTGGAACGTCATCTTCATCTCAATGAAGCCAAACTGCATCAAGTTTTCTCCAGTTATGTTCCATCTCAAAAATTGACATTAACTAATTCATAATTCTCAACTTTGCAGTTCAATCGGGGTGATTGAACTGAGTTTTCTTCTGGTGATATGGTAAGTTGTTAACACAGGCGCTCTCGGTTGAGCTTGCCGTTTTCAAGTTTCTCCCGAAGGTATTCGTTATTTGGGGTTAGCAAAGCTAAAAATTTGATTATTTTGGTTATGGGTGTTTCTGGTGCCGGTAAAACCACCATCGGACAACTACTGGCCGAATCATTAGGCTGGGAATTTAGCGACGCCGACGCTTTCCACTCACCAGAAAATATAGAGAAAATGCGGCGTGGTATTCCCCTCAATGATGCCGACAGAATATCTTGGTTGCAAGATATGCAAAGTGCGATCGCCCGATGGTTATCAGCCAATCAAAATGTAGTATTAGCCTGTTCCGCACTCAAAGCTAGCTATCGCCAATTTCTCCTATGGGATAGCGATCACATCAAACTGGTTTACCTGCAAGGGTCTTTTGCCTTGATTCAGCAACGGCTGCAAGCACGGCAAAATCACTTTATGACCGAAAAACTCCTCAAAAGCCAGTTTGATGCCCTTGAGGAGCCAGATAATGTAATTTGCGTCGATGTTTCCCAGCCACCAGAAGTGATTGTGGAAACCCTGAGAACATCTCTAGGGATTTAGCCCAGTTGATGGGAGGCTAAAAAAGCTGCGACTTCAGACCGGGGTAGGTTGAGAAGCGATCGCACCTGGTTTAATGGTACTCAGTGCCCCAACAGCACTGGCATAGGTGACGATGCGTTTTGCTGTGGCTGCATCGCTTAAGCTGTGGATACCATGCTGATATAGCTGGTGGATAAATCCTGCTAAAAAGCTATCTCCTGCACCAGTTGTATCAACAACAGGCATAGAAAACGCAGGTAATTTACCTTCGTTTTCACTCAAGCAATAAGCGCAACCGTGTTCCCCATCGGTGACTAAAACGCCCTCCAATGAATCCAGGCGATAAGTAATGGCTCCCGGATCGGTGGTATCAAATAGCCATTCGGCTTCTTCTTTGGAGAGCTTGAGAAAATCGACTCGCTTAAATGTTTCCTGAATTTTTTGACGAGCAATATCTGGATTTTGCCAGAAAACAGGACGCCAATTGACATCCAGCAAAATTTTCAGATCATATTGTTCTGCCAACTCTAGGGCGCGGTGAATTGCCTTTTCACTTTCAGGATAAGCTAATTCTAAAGTACCCAAAACCAAAAAATCTGCTTCTGCAAATAAAGAATCGGGTAATTGCTGGGCTTGTAGACGGGTATCGGCAAATTCAGTGGTATCATACTTACCAAATCCGGCAAAAGTGCGATCGCCTGCAAGATCCCGCACTACATAAACTTGCCTGGTTGGTGCGCTAGGATGGCGTTGCACCCCCGTGATATCTACTCCTATCTGTTGTAATAACTCTACCAATGCATTTCCTGGTTCATCTTCCCCAACTGCTCCAATAAATCCTGCTGGCGTTCCCAGCTTTACCAAAGCAGAGGCTACGTTAGCTGGTGCGCCCCCTGGGTAAGGAGTCCAGGACTTAACTTCTGCCAATTTTAGCCCTAATTGATCAGCTAAACAATCAAACAACACTTCACCGAAACACAAAACACGGGGATTGCTCATCTCATTTTAGATTTTCGATTTTGGAGGAGAAATTTCCAGTATAAAATCTACAATAATATTTGCTCATTTGTCGCCAGTTTTTCAGAGAATTAAATAGCAATTTTTGCTACAATATAAAATGGATATACTTCTATTAGCTACATTTTATTTATTTAAAAGTATTATGTAATACTGGAAGTTTGTCATTTGTATTACCCGGAATTTAAAATATAAATAAAATCAGAACAATCGTATTGCTGCTAACAGTTGAAACAGCCATCTAGAAAAGAATCTTCTAGAATTAGAAGGAGCGATTGAGTACATATACCAAGCGAGGATAGAATAAGTTATGGCTGGTGGCGAGTCTCAGACCCCTGTTAGTCTGTCAGACAGAGAACTGCAAATTATCGACTTAGTGGCCGCTGGCTTAACTAACCAAGATATTGCAGGGAAACTGGAAATTAGCAAACGTACGGTTGATAACCATATTAGCAATGTTCTCACCAAAACCCAGACGGAAAATCGAGTGGCTCTTGTGCGTTGGGCTTTAAGATGGGGCAAAGTCTGTTTGAACGATGTCAATTGCTGTGCATTGCCTAACCAGAACGATTTGACAAAGAGCTAAACCAGACGCGAGCGATCGCGTCTCGTCTGCATTCCAGAGAATTTTGACGGTTGACAGCTTGTTCTCCTCCTCACGCCTTTATTTATCATAAGTTGAAATCCGCGTCACCTCAGGGCAAAATACATCAGAGGCAGTCTTTTCCTTGCACGTAAAGTTTTGTCCCTACTTTACCAACGAGATATTTAGTTGATCAACAAAAATTAGCAATAATCTACTGCCGTAAGCGCTACATTTAAAGGAAATCTATGTTGCCCCATCGGCTTGGGGAGCAGTGTTCCGATGAATACTTCTGCTTCTGTTCCTGCGGCGTCGTCTGGCTTTAACTTTTTTGGCTTTGATTTGACAGCACCTCAGTCTTGGAAAATTCCGCTAGTCCAAGATTTCGTATCTGACATTCCGCAACCCACTCAAGATGCTGATTTACTCAAACAGCTATCTTTTATCCCTGGCTTGAAAGAAATTCTCATGGTGCGCCAGGTTCACGCCCTAGAACACGCTACTGTTTGGGTTCTCGGCGAATCAAAAAGGGCTTATGCTTCCACAGGCGAATCTACTAATGTTCAAATTGATAATGAACTATTAGGAGGTTTGTCTACAGAGCATGGATTCTACCTCTATGGGGAAGTTAATATTAGTGATTTGCGGCGTGCGGTTACACTGGCTTTACACCGTCTAATCAATGGTGAATCGGATTTGGCTGTACATCCCCGTTGCGGTACAAATTTATCAGTGGCGATGCTGTTGACAGCCTCTCTAACTGTGGGTGTGCATCTCATGCTACCGTTGAGACCAATTGAGCAGACTCATTGGTTTGGGGTTAGCTGCGACGACAGCAGCTGAACTAGCACCAGATTTAGGTTCTATAGCCCAGCGATACCTCACAACTGCTATTCCCTTTAACCTCAAAATTGAAAATATTACAGTTTCTCGCGATGTTTGGGGAAGGCAGGGGCATTTTGTCAAGCTCTCCTGGCGAGAATAACCAAATATATCTTACTCCCTTCCCAGTTCATTTAATCACGTAGTAAGCACTTTAGTGCTTCAAAATCCAGTAAGGTATTGAGCCGATATCCGTGTAAAAACTTGCAAGATGGTCTGAAAACTCCTACTATATATCAGGATTATGAGAAATAATTCTCAATTTATGCATGATGGTGGCAGCAGTTTTCAAGGTAGAGCATTCAAGTAACACGAACTAAGAGGATGTTTTAAAAGTGGGGGGCTAGTGTAAGAAAGCTCACAAGGCGTATGCTGAATTTTGTAGAAACCAGCACCCTGTGAGCGAATGACTAAAGCATACCGTAGCAATCTGACCTGGGAACAGTGGGAATTAATAGCAGATCTTTTCCCAGAAGCAAAGCCAGGCGGTCGTCCCCGAAAATTAGCATTATTTGCAATAGTGAATGCGATTCTCTATATTCTGTGTGAAGGATGTACATGGCGAGGCCTACCAGCAGATTTTCCCCCGTGGTCAACGGTTTATGGTTATTTTTGGAGATGGAGTAAAGATGGTACATGGCTTAAGGTACATGACCAACTCTACCAGTGGGTGAGAGTAGACGCAGGGCGTGACAAGAGTCCATCAGAAGCAGCCGTTGATAGTCAATCAGTAGAAACCGCAACAATGATTTCCATTGATGTCGGCTATGATGCTGGGAAAAAGATACATGGACGCAAACGACATCTGAGTGTCAATATGTTTAGCAATGCATTC
>CAVYXS010000197.1:0-16891 GCA_963772205.1 uncultured cyanobacterium | reverse complement strand
AGTTGTTTTGTGGTAATTCGCGAATATCCACACCGTCGATGAGAATCCGTCCTTGGCTGGGTTCGTAAAGACGACACAACAGACGAATAATTGTACTTTTTCCCGCACCTGTAGGACCGACTAAGGCAATTTTTTCTCCTGGATGAATGGTGAAGTCCAAGTCTTTAATTATATAGTCATCATCTTTGTAGGCAAACCAGACATGTTCAAACCGGATTTCTCCCAGCGCCGACATGGGATTGAGGTTTTGGGCTTCTAGAGAGGCGATGATCTCATCTATATAACCGAATTGAAAATCCAAAATGGAGAATCGAGCATTGGCGCGATCGCTAATTTCTATTGGTTCATCTAAAATGTTGTTCACTCGCTCCATCGCCGTGAATCCAGATTGAATCACTGTGAATTTTTCCGCAAAATCCCGTAAGGGGTCGAATAATCGTTGAGCGTACAAGATAAATGCTGATAAAGTCCCAAAAGTCAGAGTTTTACCCAGCAGTAACCAACCACCTAGTAACAGCACAGCGGCGATCGCTACTAAACCAATCCATTCGAGAATTGCGGAAACAGATGAATCATAAAAGATGGTTTTATCCATTTGCTGGGTGTAGCGCTGATTTGTGGTGCGAAACGATTCAGCATTGAATTTTTCTCGTCGGAATAACTGTACGACGTTAATACCGACAACATTCTCTTGTAACTGGGAGTTCAAAATCGAAAGTTCTTCTCGTGCTTTATAATTGGCTTGACGGTATTGTTTCTGCAAGTAAACAATTACAAAGCTAATTGGTAAGAGGATTAACAGCAATAAGCAAGCTAGTTCCCATTGGATAGAAAACATCAAACCGATAATCACCAGCATGGAAAATATATTCGACAAAATGCCAATGGCACCCGTGGAAAACACATCTCCCAACACTTCCACATCGCTCGTCAGTCTGGTAATTAATTTACCTACGGGTGTCCGGTCAAAAAACCGGACTGCTAGTGATGTGACATGATGAAATAAATCCTGGCGAATTGCGGCTGTGATTTTTTGTCCTAGCTTTTGTACCAGAAATCCCTGATAACTGTTCAATATTAGTCGGATAGTAATCGCCAAAAGTAACAAGCCTTCGAGAATATTCAGCCCTTCCATTAAGGGACGATTCTTCAAAAAGGCGTAGGTGCTTGGTTCATGGCGAATCAGGGATATCGCCTGTCCAATCAATAATGGTTGTACAGCGTTGGCTAAGGCTATAGGTATGAGTAAGCACATTGACAGCGCTAACAATCGTCCGTGACGACGGCCATAAGGTACTAGGCGTAAGAATAACCGCCAGTCATTGTCACGCCGTCGGTATGGTGTATAAGATTTTTTTAGGGATTGGTAAATGCTCATAGTAAAAGCATTATATTAATTTTTTTAATTAAAACCATGCCGGAGATAGAAACCTCACGACTGCTACTAAGGCTCTTTACTCTAGACGACTTCGATGATCTGTTTCGCCTTTACAGCGATCCAGAGGTTATGAGGTATCTGTCACGGAGAACTAAAGAACAAACTCAAATAAGTTTATATAAACATATCGAACACTGGCAAACACACAATTTTGGTATGTGGGCGGTAATTCACAAAGAAACAGGTATGATGATTGGTCGTTGTGGACTGGGTGTGTTGGCCAATACCCCAGAAATTGAGCTTGGTTATCTGTTCGACAAGTCTTATTGGTATCGGGGATTGGCGACAGAAGCGGCGATCGCTACTTTGAAGTATGGTTTTGGTGAAATTAATTTGGATCGCATTGTGGCGATCGCTCGTCCGCAAAATACTGCTTCGGTGCGGGTAATTGAGAAAATTGGTATGAAATATCAAAAAGATGCCTATTTCTATAAGTTCAAGGTGGTTTACTATTCCCTGGAACGAGAAGCTTGGCATCCTGATGATTCTCTCTATATTCTGCGAAAAAGCTGATTTAAAGATTGTTAAGCTTTTCTGCATTTAATTTGCACCCTCGACGCGGGCAGGATGCCCGCACTACAATAATTTGAATAAATCACAATATGCAAATTACAAGATTATCGGCTTATCTGACAGCTATTTTCAGGTAAATACACCACATTTGCCGTAGGGGCACAGCAGTGTTGTGCCCTGAGAGTGTGTGGAGCGTTAAACTGCGACAGGCGTAGTAGCACGCTTGACTTGTAACCTGGGAATCATAATCATTCCGGCGGGTGCAGCTAAAGTCAAACCACGGCGGACAGGACGCATTGGTAGCTTATTGACCAGCGATAATTGAAAATGTGACAAAATTGTTGTCAAGACAATTTTCATTTCATACTGGGCAAATGCTAACCCGATACAACGACGATTACCACCACCAAATGGTAAATATTCATAAGGTGAAAATTGCTTTTCTAGAAAGCGTTCTGGTTGGAATTGCTGGGAGTTTTGGTAAACTGCTTCGCGATGGTGTGCTAAATAAATACTGGGGATAATTATGGTTCCTACTGGTAGTTTATAGCCCATAATTTCAATGGGGTGTTTCACAACCCGAAAAACCCCGTTCATCACAATTGGATATATCCGCAAGGTTTCTTGACAAACAGCCGTCAAATATGGCAATTTAGCAACGCTACTGGGATCTGGGTTGACACCAAGAGTATTAAGTTCCTTGAGTAACTTTTCTCGCACTTCTGGTAACTGATCAATCCAGTAAAAAGCCCATGTTAATGCAGAAGCGGTGGTTTCATGTCCCGCTACCAGCAGAGTCATTAACTCATCACGTAACTCGACATCAGACATCGGTTGACCATCGTCGTAACGAGCTGCCATCATTAAACTGAGAATATCTTGACGATTTTGGTTATATTCAGATTCGACGTTCATTTATCAAACCATAAATTAATTGATCAATTTGTTTGATTAGGCGTACTACCCGCCCCCAGGGACTCCATGCACCTAAATCTTTTTGCAAAAATCTCAAAAAGAAGGCGCTAGACATCCAGGGAGAAAGAATAAAATCTAGTAGGGAAGTTAGCAATTTTTGCAGTTCTTGAAAACGCTCTCCCTCATCCAAACCAAATACAACCCGTAAAATAACGCGCAAAGTAACTTCTTGCATCGACTTACGGATATTGAAAGGTTTACCAATATTCCATTCGTCGCTAATTTGCTCAGTAATTTCTCGGATGTCCTGACCATAAGCCCGCATTCTTTCGCCGTGAAAAGGAGGAGTTAATAGTTGACGTTGGCGCTGATGGCGATCGCCATCTAATAAAATCAGAGAATTATCACCCAATAACAATCGTAAAATCCCGTTTCCCCCACCAGTCTCGAAATGGCTAGCATCAGCAGTAAAAATCTGCTCTAGTGCTTGAGGTTGGCTGAAATATACTATATGGGTATCCCTGCTACCCCAAATGGTGAATGAATCGCCGTAAATTTTGGCAAAATCTGCGACATATTCCACTGGTTGCGTAATAAACTTAAATAATCGCAGCCAGCGGGGCATTTTCGGTCCATCAGGTAAATTGTTAGTTGCTATCATAGGGGTTTGGAGGAATTGAATAGTGGGAAATTTGATGGTTAGAAGTTTTCTAGTTATTGAAGACTGTATATTTATTGGTATTTACTACTAAATGACAACAAAATACTATGAAAATATAACTAGCCCAAGACACACTTTCAGTTGCGATTAAGAACCAAAAAAAGTTAGCCACGTTAAGCTATACGGAATAAACGGGTGAGATGCAGGCGATACAGTCAGACTTAGTTGCATGAATTGATACCAGATATTTGGCATTGATCCAGATTTTGTATAGACATCTTGCAAAAGCCCCCTAACACCCCACCCCCAACCCCTCCCCGTGTACGGGGAGGGGAGACTTTGACGTCAGTCGAAGGCGGGGAGGGGTTCTTGGGTTTGATTTATGCAAGAGTTCTTATTTGTTGACAGTTTACAATTGTAAGCAAGTCTGAGCAAAAAAAAGTATCAGACACATAAAGCGGTATATTGTTATATGGCAGCGTCGGAAGAAAGCAGTGCCAAAAATCATCGCTATCCTCAACGGTAAAGGAGGAGTCGGTAAAACGACTACCGCCATCAACTTAGCTGCAAACTTTGCAGCCAAAAAAAGGTAATACTGATTGATGCAGATATTCAAGGTTCTGCCAGTTGGTGGATTGGACGTAATCAGAATAGTATGGGATTTGATCTATCCCAAGAAAGCGATCCCCATCTTTTAGGTGAATTACGAAAGATAACAGGGTACGATTTAGTAGTAGTGGATACGCCACCGGCGCTACGCTCTGAAGCATTAGCAGCCGTAGTAGCGATCGCCAATTATCTAGTTTTGCCTACACCCTGTGCCGCAATGGACTTAGCAGTTTTAATTGAAACCGTCCAAAAAGCAGTCATTCCTGCGGGAGTTCCCCACCGGGTACTGCTGACAAAAGTTGATATGCGTTCTTTGGGGGAAGCACTGGAAGCTCAAAACACACTCATAAAATTAGGAATACCGGTTTGCAAAAACTTTATCCGTACTTATAAAGCACATGAACGAGCTGCACTTGAAGGTGTAGCAATTACTCAATGGCGAGGACATAATGCACGGGAGGCTGAAATAGACTACCGCCGCGTCGCCGATGAATTACAGCGTGATTGGAGAAAATAATGGTAAAGAAAAATCTGTCTGATTTACTACAAGAAGAAGCACAAAAATTCACACCTACTCAAGGTGAACCTGTGATTGAAGTCACCGCCGAAAAAGTCAGCGAAGAATTGACAACTCAATCGTCAACGCAGACACCAGAAGCAACTGCTACAAGGCGTACAGTCCCAACTAAAGCTGATTTAGAAGCAACCATCAAAGAGTTGAAAGAAAGCCTAGAACAAGCCAACCAAACACAAGCCTCTTTTCAGCAGCAAATTGTCGATTCCCAAACAGCCTTTGCTGAACAAAAAGCTTTAGCGCAACTCTTAACCAAAGAACTTGACGAAGCCAAAAAAGCTGCTGTACACCTAGCTGCAGCTAATTCCCAACTTATAGAAGAAAATAATGCCTTAAAAGCAGAGAACGAAATTTATAAACAAGAAAAGGAAACTCATAAACTTGAAGTTGAAGTAGAAACCCATAAACACGAAAAAGAAACTTATAATCCACTCAACTACAAAAAATCACACCGCTCATCTATCAAGCTAGCAACAAAGCAACCAGAAGAAGAAACAGATAACTCTTCTCAAATGTGGTTGCTTGACTAGTGGTTCACCACACAAACAATGCTTAGTATGAGGAGAGCGATTTATCGCTGTTTTAGGACTAAAGTCCTAACTACAGGACTTATAGCGCAACACATTCAAATGAAGTACAAAATCATATCACGCTGTGTAGGGGCACGGCACTGCCGTGCCCTTACCGATGTACTTGGTGTTAAGGATAATCGTAGATTGGATGGAGGAACAGAACCTAACATTTTCGCGAATTTGTTGGGTTTCACTACGTTCCACCCAACCTACGCGGCTGAAGGATTTTCGGCGCTAATACCAAGCGTATTGGCTAATGGCTACTTTTTATTGCGGCACTTGCCAAACCTTAATAGTTTGATCTTGACTACCACTTACGAGGATCTTGCCATTAGGACTAAAGGCCACAGACGAAACCTTACTGGAATGCCCTGAAAACGTCTGAATTTCGTCTTCTGTGAACAGATTCCAAAGTTTTACTGTTCCGTCCCCCCCACTACTGGCTAACATGTTCGCATTGGGGCTGAAAGCTACAGACAAAACCTTGTTGTTATGACCGACTAGGGTATTAGTTATCTTGTTTGTAGTCAAATTCCAGACTTTGATAGTACCATCCGAACTACCACTAGCTAGAGTCTGACCATCAGCACTGAAGGCCACGGAATTCACAGCACCGACATGTCCCAGAAGGGTGCTAATCAACTCTCCGGTAGCTGAATTCCAGATTTTGATACTCTTCTCAAAATGATTGCTGCTAGCCAAAGTCTGACCATTGGGGCTGAAGGCGAGGGAATTAACTACGTCACAATGGAGCTTGAGGTGATCAATTTCCTTTCCAGTCGCCAGATTCCAGAATTTGATGGTTTGATCCCAACTACCACTAGCCAATTTACTACCATCGGGGCTGAAGGCGATCGCTTGAACGGAAAGTAAATGTCCCTTGAGGGTACGGATTTCTTTTCCAGTAGTAACATCCCATAGCTTAACAGTTTTATCTGTACTACCACTGGCTAGGGTCTGACCATTGGGGCTAAAGGCTATGGAATTTACCCAGTCGGAATGCCCTTTGAGCGTGCGGATTTCCTTTCCAGTAGTAATATCCCACAGCTTAATAGTTTTATCTGTACTAACACTAGCAATCGTTTTGCCGTCAGGGCTAATGGCAACAGATTTGACTGAATCAGTATGTCCCTTCAGAGTCAAAATAGCCGAGTCTATCTGACGAGGACTGGATGCTACACTCTTTGCAGGTAAAGGAGATTGCAAATACCAAACCCCCCCCAATCCCAAAAAAAGGAATACTGTACCTGTTAAGAGTTTAATTTTTCCCCTGGTTAAATTTAAATGCATGGTCGATTTACCCTAATGCACATCGAAATGCTGCTCATATAGCGAGTATCTTCTTACCACTTTAATCAGTTTAATTACTCACTTTAGGAAGAGCATAGCAGTTTCAGTGCTATCCTCTTCCTATTTAACAAATTTTGAGGGTTTAATTTCCCTGTAACTTTACGCAACACTTTTGGTTTTGGGGTCTAAATCAGCGTTACCAAAAGTAATTACAAACAGTCTGTAAATTGCGAATTGGTTTAATCAGATACACGCCAAATCTTCATCGTATGATCCTCACTACCACTAACCAGAGCTTTCCCATCAGGACTAAAGGTGACCGATGTCACATTGTTTTCATGCCCTGTCAGGGTGCGAATTTCTGCTCCGGTAGCGAGATTCCACAGTTTGATTGTCCGATCGCGGCTACCACTAGCCAGGGTCTGTCCATCGGGACTGATGGTGATGCATGTTACTGTGTTGCTATGTCCTCTCAAGGTGCGAATTTCTGCCCCTGTAGCGAGATTCCATAGCCTGATTGTGCGATCGCGACTAGCACTAGCCAAGATCTGTCCATCGGGACTGATAGCTAGGGATGTGACTGTTTTGTTATTCCCCACCAATGTGCGGATTGTGTATCCTTTATGGAGATCCCAAATTTTGATTTTCTTATCAAAACTGCCACTGGCTAAGGTTTGACCATCGGGGCTGATGGCGATGGATCGCACCCAAAATTGATGTCCTACTAATGTCCGAATGTGTCTGCCTGTGGCTAGATTCCAGATTTTAATCGTGTTATCATCACTACCACTGGCTAAAATTTTGCCGTCGGAGCTAATCCCTAGGGCTTGAACCGAATCGGAATGCCCTCGTAATGTTCGGATTTCCTGACCTGTGGACAGATTCCAGAGTTTAATGGTGCTGTCGTCACTACCACTGGCTAAAATTTTGCCATCGGGACTGATAGCTACGACATTTACCCGGCGAGAATGCCCACTTAAGGTTGATATTTCCGATCCTGTGGCTAGATTCCATAATTTAATTCGGCGATCGCTATTAGTGGCTATGGTTTTGCTATCAGGTGTGATGGCGACTGACAAAACCGAGTTTTCATGACTAATGACGGTATTCCCTAAGGAAATGTTTCCTAAGGGAATCTTTGGTGATTCACCGAGAACTGCTTCACTATTACCTGATTGTTGATTTGACTGACTCTGTCCAGAAGACAAACTGATTTGCAGAGGGCGATATTGTTGATACCAAGCGTCTGTGAATCCTACCTGTAGGCAAACTGCAGATTACCAAGATGACGATTCTCAGTATGCTATACATCTTTGGTAAATATGATATCTGCGTTAATGGTGATTTTCCGGTTATATTACCCGCTGATGGTAGTGCTAGTGGTTGTTTGTGAGTCAGGTCTTTAATGACTTCATCGGCTGATTGGTAACGATGCTGGATGTCTTTTTGCAACAGCCTCTCGAAAACACGATCCAATTGAGGATTGATGGGACTTCGCAAATATTGTCGCCAATTTGTCTACCCAACCATACCCATGTTCCATCCACAACTGAAAGGGCGAAATTCCTGTTAGCAGATGAAAGCAGGTAGCCCCCAAACCAAACAAATCACTAGCGGGATAAGCTTTACCATCTCTGATTTGTTCAATTGGAGGAATAACCATGTGAACCGATTGACGTACCAATTTTATTGTGGACTCTGGCTGTTAATTGCTTTGAGGAGCCAAAATCTATCAAACTTAACCGCCCATCACTTTGACGACGGATAATATTTTCTGGCTTGATGTCTCGGTGAATGACTCCGCGATCGTGAATAAATCTGAGAATAGGGAGTAAATCTAGCAAAATTGCTTGAATATCCCTATCTTTATAAGTCCTCCGTTGCTGTAACTCTCTTAACAAATTTTGCCCATTGATGAACTGTTGTACTAAATACAAACAGTTTTCTTGTTCAAAATAAGCCAAAAGTGTGGGAATTTGTGGATGTTCTCCCAGTTCTTGTAGTCGCTTTGCTTCTTGACTAAATAACTCTATCGCCTTTTTTTGTGACCAAGTACCTTGAAATTTTGGTGCTAATTGCTTGATGACACAACGCTCATTGAGCTTATCTATATCTTGAGATAAATATGTTCTGCCAAATCCCCCCGCATCAGAAAGCACCCGAATGACACGGAAGCGATTTCTCAACATTGGCACTAATGGAGTGCTACAAGTTTGGCAAAACTGTTTGCTATCAGGATTTTGCGGATTTGGACAATCAGGATTTAAACAGCAAATCATGAGCGGACAGGCGCGACTGCATGACAAATTATGCTAAGTTAACCCCAGAATTTCCCTTGATTAAAATCTTGGCTCTTGCATAATTTTAGTAAGAAACCCTGATCTTGGAAATTTGGGAATTACTTAATATAGTCAGCGTTTATCAATGGTAGCTAGTTTTCCTCAATATCGGAAAACCACAAGAGCTAGAATTATTTTCTCGATTATATAGTAATCCTATTCGATTGGTGAAAATTCCTGTTCTCTAACTCAGCAAATTTCCAAAAAAGTCAAGGAAGCTCAGTTTTCACTCATGATTGAGAAAGGCTATATTTCTGCTAACTACCAAATGCTTTGTATTAAGTAAAACACCTGCAATCGTCACTTTTGTTGCTCAGTAAATGACCACAAAATTATTACCCTAGCCAATTTTTTTGCTCAAACCTTGTTCTCCACTCGCGAATAGCGATCGCAGTTCTTTTGACAGGTGGTAGGTATATTTGGGGACTATTAGCTTGCGGTTTATTGTTGCTGGCTACCACTGAATGGGATATCCGAGAAACTTCTCTAGTAAAATTTTTGTTTCTCCGTGGTTGAGTAGTTAAACATGCCATTAAATTTGGCAGTTCACTTTCCATATCCAAAGCCTTAATGACTTCATCAACGGTTTTAAACCGTTTTTCTAGGGAAATTTTGACCATTTTTCTCAAAATATGGGCAAAACTATCACTGACATTAACCTCTTTTTCCCAGCAGATTTCACCAGTCTGGCGGTTATGTTCCAATTCTAAAGGGCCTTTACCTGTTAACAAATAAATACAAGTGACACCGAGGGCATAAATATCACTAGCATAAACTGGACGTAGACAAAACTGTTCTGGTGGTGCAAACCCCATCGTACCAACAAAATTGGTAGAAGTATTTTGATTGATGGAACTTTCACAAGCTTGGGCTAATTCTTCTTTCACCGCGCCAAAATCGATGAGTACTAACCGCTTGTCAAATTCACAACGCAGCAAATTTTGGGGTTTAATATCTCGATGAATTATATGATGTTGATGAAGATATTGTAATACTGGTAAAAATTCTTGCAGAAATTGCTTAACTTCGGCTTCACTCTTGCAACCTGTTCGCCGCACTTCTCTGGCTAAAGTACAACCCTGGAAGTATTCTTGAACTAAATAAAAATCACCATTCTCTTCAAAGTAGTCTAACAGCATGGGAATTTGGGAATGACTACCGAGTTGAGCCAAAGTTTTTGCTTCTTTTTTAAAGCGCAAAGACGCCTTCTTTAAAGTTTGAGTACTAGTCTCTTTAGGACTCAGTTGCTTAATTACACACAGAGAGTTTTCAGGTAGTAGAACATTTTTCGCTAAGAAGGTGATACCAAAACCACCTCTACCTAAAACTTTGAGAATTTGATAGCGATCGCGAAATAATTCTTGAGAACCACACATCTTACCAAGTTGTGTCTGCTGTAAAACGCTCTCGTGAAACTTCGTTATATTCGGAGAAAATTTATCCATAGTGCCAAAAAAGCTAGGCTTTAAATAAGTAAACAATAGTCAAAGTTCTCAGGCGTAGATCTGGTGTTTCACCTATACTTTTGCCTGACACTAATTACTGTGGTGTTTCACACCCGTTATTATGCGGGTACATGATAACTATTCAGTGATAACTCGTAATGTTTTTAATTTAACTATAAAGATGTTTTCACGCTAGTAGTATTACTAGATCTTTGCAGAATCATAACTTTTTATCCCATCTCCAAAGATATTTTCTACGTTATAAAATTTACTCAAAAGTTTCGCTAATATGCTGATATCTGATAAATATGTATGACTTAAAGTTCTTGCTATATCGTATTTACGGCTTGATAGTGGTTAAATACGTAATATTTTTGTGTTTAAATAATACTAGTAAATTAGCTTTTAATACCAAATTCCCAATCGAAAAATTAAAAAGTTATGTTAAATTTTTTCGGAACAAATTTTCTGATAAATTAAGAAATATCGCAGTGGACAAATATAGAATCATATATTAGCAAGTTTTACCATTTCACCAAAACCCTGATACATATATAGCGCTTCTCAGTTGGATGCAATACAAAATTATATCTTCGTATGTAGGGGCACGGCAGTGCCGTGCCCTTACGAGTGTATTGGACTCAACCGATAACCCCTATACAAGAGTTTCACGTTAACTTAACACCTACAGCAGATTGCGAGTTGGTGAGGTACAAAAATACCCCACCCTAACCCTCCCCGTATGTAAAGGTGAGGGAACTAAATTTCTTTTTCCCCCCAATAAACGGGGGGATTAAGGGGGGTAATTCACCGTAGTCCAAAGCAAGGTAAGGGTGTACTTCATTTACTTGCACAGTGCTGTATGTTCAAAGGATGGAACATTTTTGACGTTCTAACTGTAAAGCCGCCTCAACTCTGTGATATTCAGCCTCCAACTGGGAGACTCGCTCAGAAACATCGGTAATTCCCGAAGCGGCGATCGCTTCTAGTTCTCGACAAAGATTACTCAAAACTGTAGCGCCCAGAGACGCGCTACTAGACTTCCAACTATGAACCAGGCGCTGCAAGGTTTTGGCATCTCCTTGGACAATAGCGTCTCTGATTTGTTGTAGTAATAGAGGAGAGTCGTCTAGATAGCAGTCAATAAGTTCCACAACAAATGTCGCACCATCTTCTCCCCCCATTTTCAGAATTTCTTCTAGAGCCTCAGTATTAATCACTGCTAACTCTGTGGCTGTGACATCGACTTGCTTGACTAATTCTGGATTCACCTGATCGTGGCGATCGCCGCTTTCCTCTGAGGTATCATGGCTAGCAACTATTGGGGCACATTGTCTTAAAGCCTGAGCTAGCACCTCAATGCGGATAGGTTTGCTGATATAATCATCCATACCCGCAGCTAGACATTTCTCGCGATCGCCCTGAATGGCACGAGCAGTCATGGCAATGATTCGCGGACGAGAACCAACTGGATACTTGCGACAAATAAACTCAGTTGCTTCTAGTCCATCCATTTCTGGCATCTGGACATCCATTAAGATCACATCATAAGGCAAGTGGTAGATAGCTTCCAGAACTTCCACCCCATTACTAACCACATCTGCTCGATATCCCAGTTGTTTCAGCATCAATACAGCTAACTTTTGATTCACCGGATGATCTTCCGCGAGCAAAATTCTCAGGGTAGACTGTTCATTCATTGGCGAAGTGAGTGAGTTTGGCTGAGGTGACTGTGTACTTGTGATGACAGCATTGATTGAATCAAAGTGGGGCGATGGAACCTGAGTGTCTGTCATGGGCAGTTCATGTCCCGCCGGAGCTATCATTGTAAAATAAAATGTAGATCCCTGTCCCACTACACTCTCAACCCACATTCTTCCACCCATCAATTCGCTGAGTTGGCGACTAATCGCTAACCCTAAACCTGTCCCGCCATAGCGGCGAGTAGTTGAGGAATCAACCTGACTAAATGACTGAAATAACCGATCCAGTTTCTCTACAGAAATACCAATCCCCGTATCGCGCACAGCAAACTCTAGCTGATATCGAAGATCAGATTCACCACCGAGATGATTAAGACGATGGGATGTGACAGAAACAGTGATACTCCCATCTGAGGTAAATTTGATGGCATTACTCAGTAAATTAACTATTATCTGACGCAGGCGAGTAACATCCCCCACAATTATTCTGGGTAAATCCGCTGGGAGTAGACATCTGAGTTCTAAGCCTTTGGTGATAGCGCTGTTAGCTAATAAAGCCATCGATTCGTTCACACAGCTTACCAAATCAAAAGGTTGTGCTTCCAGTTCCAATTTACCTGACTCAATTTTAGAGAAATCCAAAATATCATTAATCAAAGACAGTAAAATTTCTCCGCTAGAGCGGATTGTTTCCACTGTATCTTGTTGCTCTGGAGTCAAATCTGTGCCTAGTAACAGTCCCGTCATCCCAATCACCGCATTCATCGGTGTGCGGATCTCGTGACTCATATTGGCGAGAAAATCACTCTTAGCTTGTGTGGCTGACTCTGCAGCTTCTTTGGCGTGCCGCAACTCGATTTCTGCTTGCTTGCGCTCGGTAATATCTTCAGAGATGCCCAATATGTACTGAGGTTTACCTGTGTTGTCTAAAACTGGTAACTTCTTAGTATGTAAGATTCTTGTGCCATAATTTTTAGTTTGAATCGGTTCTTCGGCAATATCCACAATGCCGCCCGTTGCTAGGATATCCCGATCCTTACTAGTGATGAAATCAGCTTCTTCTTTGCGAAACAAGTCATAATCATTTTTGCCCAGTAGTTCTTCGCGGGAATAACCTAACAGTTCCTCCCCGGCTTTGTTAATGGTAATAAACCTCAGATCTATTGCATCTTTGACAAAAATCATGTTGGGAATGTTTTCAATAATCGAAGTCAAGAAGCGTTGAACTCGTTTGATCTCTGCCTCCGATTGCCTGAGATCGCTAATGTCGCGAAAATACCAAATTCTGCCGTAGTTTTCTCCTAGTGGTGAAATCACACTCGCAGAATAGCGATCAAAAATACGTCCATCCTTCAACAAAATTTCATCACGGCTGGCTGCTTGCGGATGCTGATATAAATACTCTATCTTGGCGAGAAATTCTTCAGGATCTGCCAGACCAACAATAATTCGTTTGAGAATTTGTTGGGAGCCAGTCTCCACAATCTCCGGAGGAATTTGCCATAACTGGCAATATTGCTGATTATAAGCGACAACATCCCCATTTTCGTCAATAATCAAAATGCCGTCAATCGCTGCTTCTTGCTGTGCCTTTAAGGTGGCATTTTGGCGGCGCAAAGCTCTTGTATTCGCCTGAATACCAGCCGCCATGCGATCAAAAGCCGTGGAAATTTGGGCAATTTCATCGGAGCCTGATAAACCTGCACGGACGCTGAACTCTCCATTTGCTAACCTGTTGCTAGTGGCTACCAGATGGTCAACTCGTCGGGTGAGGGTGCGATCAAAGAAGAACCATAGGCTAATACAAAATAATGCCAGCACAGAACTGGATATCATTGCCTGACGCCAAGCAACGGCATAAGCTTCCTGTTTTTCATTGAGCAGGTCATACTCCATGAACAAGATGCCCACCCTTGACGGACGGAGTTCCCCCGGTTGAACTTGCAAAAGTACAGGATAGATCACTCTCATGTAGCGTCTGTCTGGGGAAAGGGACACTTCTCCCGCCAGTTTTTCTCGGACACTGGTAAATTTGGCTAGATTAGGAGCAGCTGCACTATCGCGCACCAACTGTGTTCGCAATTCATAATGATTAGACAACACCACGCGATCTTGCTCATTAGCCAGCAAAACCAAAGGTAATCGGGGATTGCTTCCCAATTGGCTGATCACAACCTCAGCTTGATCAACATCCCCTCTTCTGTAAAGGTAATCTAAGATGCCGGCGATTTGACTTCCTAATGACTGGGCGTAATGACTTGCATTTTGTTCTGTTTTGTGGTTGCTTTCAATAATTTCTCGATGAAAAGAAACTAGCCCTAGCACCGTGCCAAACAAGATTAAAGCCCCAGGAATTGAAAAGCGTAGGGGAAAGGGGAAGCGTTTCATAGCAGCCACAGGACAGCAGTGTCAATGTTATTTCTTGGTGCAGCAACTTTACACCCTAGTAGCATTTTCTTGTTTTATTCGTAGTGAGGACTTTAGTCCTATAGAATTAGGAGGACTAAAGTCCTCACTACGAAGTTATCAAAGTTAACTCAACAGACTACTAGAAGTGATGTCTTTTTTTGATTTGCTCCGATTTTTCCCATATTCCCTTTTAAAGTTTGGCAGCTTTGACAAAGCGATCATCCAGAATGGTTGTAGGATCGATCGCTTTTGGTATTAACTTGTTTTCCACCATAACCTGAACCAGCCGTTTCATTCCATTGACTAAGGAGGGATCGGTTTTATCTAGCAATCGTTGATTTTCTTGCAAGTCTGGTTGGTGCATCCCTTTAAATGCATCCAGAATTTGTTCAGGGGTGACTTTGGTGCGGGGAGCTATCCGGCGAGCAGCATCTTGGGGATTTTTGCTCAAATAATCTAGGGCGCGGAAGCGTTCGGTGACTAAGGTTTGGATGACTGGAGAATCAGTGGCGATAGCTTCTGTGCTGACTACTAGGGTATCAACAATTTCTCCAGGAATCTGACTGCTATCGAATAGCAGTTTTGCACCTGCAAGCAGCAAGTTGGCACGGGGCGGGCCGAAGGTCACAAGCGCATCCACTCTGCCTTCTTTAAAAGCCCGCTCATGCTCAGAAAAATCTAAGGAAACAATCTTTATATCTTTGGGAGACATGCCGTTTTTTTCCAGCGCCCGCGCAATAAAAAAAGATCCCAAGGCGGTTGACTCAACACCAACTCGCTTTCCTTTTAAGGCTTTAATATTAGTAATGTTAGGCTTTCCCAAAATTACATCCGCACCATTAGAAAAATCCATCACCGCAATAATCCGCACATTTTTGTGAGTTGCGGCTAGTAGCATTGCCTGATCAATCGATAGTCCCGCCCCTTCGATTTCCTGGTTGCGGTATGCGCGTACTTCTTCGCTTCCTGAAGGAAAGTCGATCAATTTAATCGGGGTTTTTTCGTAGTAGCCCAGATGGCGAGCCAAGTAGAGAGTTTCATATCCTGGCCAAAGATTTGTAGCGATCCGCAGCAACGACTCTTTTGCTGGGGTGCAATTCGTCAGGGCGATCGCACAAATTACTGTTACACCACTGAGTATCCATTGCCGCAGTTTTTTACTCCGAAAAATCAGAGTTAGTTTTGACCAAACTCCTTGTAAGTGAACCAATCTGATTTTGCTTACCTTCATCATATTTACTATGAAATCATAGCTGTAGTCTTATAGTTTATACATATATTTTATGGGATGTACTGCTAGCAACTGCTGTTTCAACCTTCTACGCCGTCAATTCCAGCGATTGAAGCTATAATCTAAAATTGGCACGGTCAAAGGTTTTGGTGTAACCAGAGTTTCTCAAGGCAGGCGAATATGCATACTGTAATTACACCTGAAAGAATCGAGTTGCCACCAGGCACAGTCGTCAGGATGTTGGGATCTTGGCAAGACTATCAAGTACTGAGTCAGCAACTTGCAGATCGCTACTCGCCGCGCATTAAATATCGCAGAGGAGAAATGTGGCTAATGGCGCCGCTACCAGAGCATGGAAGAGATGCGAGTTTGCTGGCAGATATTGCTAAGGTGTTGCTAGATCATTTAGAGCAAAGATATGATTCATTTACTCCCATCACCATGAGCTTGCCTCAAGTTAGCGGCATTGAGCCTGATTTTTGCTTTTATATTGAAAATTGGCGAGCGGTAGTAGGTAAAAACCGTATCGACTGGCTCAATAACCCTCCACCCGATTTAGTGATTGAGGTAGATGTTACTAGCTATACCAATATTGATGATTATCTTCTGTATAAAGTGCCAGAGGTTTGGCTGTTAAAAAATAAGCAGTTATTGGTTTATAGATTACAGGGTGAAAATTACGTAATTACAGAAAGCAGCTATTGTCCTAACGTCAGAGAAATTGTACAGCAATGCTTCCAAATTGCTAATGAGCAAACAACTAGTGAGGCGATTAGGTGGTTAAGGAACTTTTTACGTGGAAGTTAGCCTAACCCCCAGGGAGCAAGATGCTCCCACTACTTTTAAAACTATGGTTTTCAACCTAGACGGGGTTTAAGGTACATCAATCGGAATCAAAGTATTCTCTGGCACATAGTTGCAGAAACGCCCTTCATCGGACAGCACCAAAATCAGGCGTAGGGGATAATCTGGGGGAACTTGTAAATCTGCCCAGGGTATGGACACCTCTAAACAAGTGTTTAAAGCTACTTGAGCGCGGCTAAAACGGGGATGCCATTGATAATTATCTCTAGCTTCGCGAAATTGTAGCGATTGCGTCAGTAAATTAATTTCTAGATGGTGGTGAAATAGATAATTTACTGGTGCTATGTCTGGCACCTCTGCCAAAGGAACTGGACTATTAACCATTGTT
>CAVYXS010000196.1:0-19668 GCA_963772205.1 uncultured cyanobacterium | reverse complement strand
CAACCCCAAAATGAATAAGGATGAAGCAACTAGATACGTCAGCTGAATTCCAGTTGGTAAAAAATCGCTCACGCCTTAATCTCCTTTTTCTTGAACATTTGCAGCATTCTGTCTGTAACTAAAAAGCCACCGACGACGTTGACGGTTGCTAAAACCACACCAATTAAACCGAGAATCACTGAAAGATTTGTGTTTCTTTCACCAGCGGCGACAATTGCACCCAGTACCGCAATACCAGAAATTGCGTTTGATCCCGACATTAAGGGGGTGTGTAGGGTAGGCGGAATTTTGTTGATGACTTCAAAGCCAATAAACGACGCCAACACAAATACAAACAAAGCAGCAAGTAATGCTTCTGTCATGAAATAAATACTCCTTCCGATATCACAATGTTGAGGAGAGGGATTCGTAGTCAGGACTTTAGTCCTTGATTTCAGGACTAAAGTCCTGACTACAAAAGTCCTTAACTAACCGCCGATTGTTGAGTGCTTAAAGCTGCTAACGCTTCCTTGACTCGTTGATTGCGAATTTCGCCGGCGTGGGTAATGGTAGCCGCATCAACGATGTCGTCGCCAAAGTTGACTTGTAAAGCTTTATCTTTATTAATCAGCAGTTGCATCAAAGATGTTAAGTTCTTGGCATACAATTGGCTGGCGTGGACTGGCATTGATGATGGGAGATTGATGGGGCCGATGATTGTCACGCCGTTCCATACAATATCTTTACCGGGATCTGTACAGGCGCAGTTTCCACCCTGTTCGGCGGCTAAGTCTACAATGACTGAACCGGGTTTCATTTGCGCTACCATTTCTTCAGTGACGAGTCTTGGGGCTTTTCTACCGGGAACTTGGGCGGTGGTAATTACCACGTCGGCATTTTTCACGTGTTCGGCGACAAGTTCTTGGGTGCGTTGTTTGCTGGCTTCGGAAATTTCTTTGGCGTAACCACCAGCCGGCGGTAGTTTCTTCGTCTAGTTTGACTTCGACGAATTTCGCCCCTAAGCTTTGCACTTCTTCTTTGACGGCGGGACGGATATCAAAGGCTTCTACTACTGCACCTAGGCGTCTGGCGGTGGCGATCGCTTGCAATCCGGCTACACCAGCACCCATAATAAATACTTTCGCGGGCGCGATCGTGCCTGCGGCTGTGGTTAACATGGGGAAGTATTTCGGTAATGCAGCTGCGGCAATCAATACTGCTTTATAACCTGCTAATGATGCTTGGGAGGATAAAGCATCCATGCTTTGCGCCCTGGTAGTACGGGGGATTAATTCCATACTCAAGGCTGTGACTTGGCGATTTGCTAGTTGCTGCGCCACTAGGGGATTCCCCAAGGGATTGAGAAAGCTGATTAAGACAGCCCCTGCTTTGAGCAAGTCAATTTCTGAACGTCCATCTTCTCTCTCTTGTGGTGGACTCACTTTCAGCAAAATATCTGCTTCACCCCATAATGTGACAGAATCGGCGATAATTTTGGCTCCTGCTGCTTCATAAGCCGCATCGCTGAAAAAGGATCGCTCTCCTGCACCTGATTCTACCGAAACTTCTAAACCTTGTTTAACTAATCGGGCTACGGTGTCAGGAATTAAAGCTACACGACGTTCACAAACTTCAATTTCTTTGGCAACTGCTATTCTCATGAAATCTCCTAGAGATAAATACTTAAATCTGTGCCAAGTCAGCAACTTTTTTGAGCAAGGATTTTCCGCACTTATAATCTATGGGCGCGGAATATCAGCCCTTGTTTTTGTTTCTAGATTCAACTTGGAATTTTTTTGTCTCACTGCCACTTCTCTACACCAAGCCTGACTTTACGGCTTGCTGATGTCGAAATTCTCGATACTTGCAAATACGGTTACGCCATTGCACATCCTACGTTGATTCCCAAATATTGTATGGTTATCTTCAGCTTGTTTTCGGGATTGAAAATTTTTTGTATTCCTAGATTACATAGTGCAATATGCAACAATTTTTCCCAGATGGATTATTCCCAAATTAATTTTTAATGATTGCGACTTGAGATTTACGCTTGTTTTCATCAATCTAGCCCAAGTTCAATGGCGATCGCTCATTACATTGCTCAATTTTTATAACAAATCTCTTACAATATAGATACACTTATACATATTTAGAAACACAATCCTATTCTGATGGTGTTTTCATGTAGTTGAATTTGGAGGCATTTGCTGACCAAATCCTTATTCTATAAAGGTAATTCATGTAAGTAGCCACATGTTTTTATTGTTATAAGTATTATTGCATGTATCAAAAAAATTAGAATAAATGGCACTTTTTGTCGCCATTTAACGTCCATTGTCATGAAGTCAGTAGTAAAGTTTAGTTAAGATTACTAACTCTCAGTTATTCAAATATAAAAGCCTACTATCTGGTGGAGGAAGCCCGAATATGCGACGTTTACTTTCTACTTTAGCCGTAACTAGCTTTTTACTAACCGCGTTCCCAGTTATGACCTGGGCGCAGAATGGATTTGTACTGTTTAGTGGTGTAAAATCTGAAAATCAACTACCCTTCCGATTTGATTTTGGTGGACAAGCCAATAGCCCGGATCGTTACATCCTGAGAATTCCGTCCCAAAAAATGAAATTGGCAGTTGCTCAATTTACCATTTCCTACCCTGATTATTACAAGGGAACTTTTGACCCCAAAGAAATTGAAGTCAGGGTAAAAGACAAAAAAGTTAACCTTTCTGAGGTGAAGTGGGATAAGGAAGGCCGCGTGATTGAAATCTTTCCCCAAGAACCAGTTCCATCAGGCAGCAGTGTGGAGTTAGTTTTATCTAATGTTCAAAACCCTGCTTTTGGTGGCACCTACTATTTTAGATGCCAAATTCTCTCCCCTGGCGATGTGCCACTACTACGTTCCCTAGGAACTTGGATTTTGACTATCAGTTAAGGCAATAGGCAATAGTCCAAAGAAAGCGAATTGATTGATCCTTCCTATGCCCCATAACGCCACATGCTTTCCGACGCAAGGCGACAGGAACGCAGGGCTGCCCCCATGCCCCATATCCCATTTTCTCTTGTAACGTGATAAAATAATAGATTGTGACTTTTTAAAATCCCCTGAAAGGAGAACGATATGCAAAGAACCCTAGGCGGCACTAATCGTAAGAGAAAAAGAACTTCTGGTTTTCGCGCTCGGATGCGGACACCAGACGGCAGAAACGTGATCAGTGCCAGGAGAAGAAAGGGACGCCATCGTCTGAGCGTTTAGGGCAAATCAAACTAAAAGAGCAACTGTGGCTTTGCCTAAGGCAAATAGATTAAAATCGCGTCAGGATTTTCAGGCAGTTTTCCGGGAAGGAATTCGGCGACAGACTCCTCATTTGACATTGAGGGCGCTTAAACCGTCATATCCTAAAAAGCCTTCTTTGGATACTGCCACCACGACTACACAAGCAACTGACTTGATACCTATTGCTAGCACGCGCATTGGTATTTCTATTAGCACAAAAGTTAGTAAGCGAGCAGTAGTCCGGAATCGAATGAAGCGGCAAATAGCAGCATCTTTCTATCAGTTGTTGCCCAAATTATTACCGGGATGGCGGCTAGTGGTTGTTGTCAAACCAACAGCTGCACAAGGAGAGTGCGGAAGCCAAGAATTTCTGCAAGAATTAGAGCAGTTGTTGGCACAAGCTGAGGTGTTAGATGGGCATTCGTGAAGAAATTTATTATGAGGGTGATCCCACGTTGGCGATTTGATTCTCAACTTGCTGATTGGACTAACCGTTGTGGGCATACCATTGACAGTTGGAGCAATTGTCAGGGCTTTGTGGCTGCGCTTTCGGATTACTGACAGGCGGATAACTGTGACGGGAGGTTGGCAAGGACGCGATCGCACGGACGTGATTTACTCAGAAATTGTCAAAATCGTCAAGGTTCCCCGTGGTTTTGGTGTATGGGGAGATATGGTCGTTACCCTAAAAAATGGTACTCGTCTGGAACTGCGGGCGATCCCCAATTTTCGGGCAATTTATGACTACATTAATGAAAGAGTAACTGCCAAAAATCCCGAATATAGCAGTGTCGCTAAGTAGTCAGACAGTTTTGAGTTCTGAGTTGACAGTAGTGCGAAACCAAGGCGTCAATATTTAACAATGAAATTTAGATTATGATGGCTTAGTTAAGAAATTTTGTAGTTCGGGCATTACCCAACCTAGGGTGATTGAGAATGGTGCAAGCTCTCAGTCAACTCAGAACTCACCACTGTGAGATGTGCGGCTATCCGTAGTTGAGGATAGTCGCAGACAAATTATGATTTAGATAAATTAGATTCAGTTCAGTTTACAGTACCTCAGGTTGAATTCAGAATAATGGATTTTGGTATCGGGTTTCTCTCGAACAACGTGATGCTGCCAATCATAGATTTTTTCTATGGTATTGTGCCTAGTTATGGATTGGCGATCGTTGCCTTGACATTGATAATCCGCTTTGCGCTCTATCCCCTGAGTGCTGGTTCCATTCGCAATATGCGGCGGATGCGGATTGTACAGCCTGTGATGCAAAAGCGGATGGCAGAAATCAAAGAGCGTTATAAGGACGATCCGCAAAAGCAGCAGGAGGAAATGGTCGACACCCAAAAAGAATTGGGCAACCCATTGGCTGGCTGTTTACCAGTGCTGTTGCAAATGCCAGTTTTATTTGCGCTATTTGCCACTTTACGGGGTTCGCCGTTTGCTGGGGTAAATTACAGCGTTAACCTGCAAATCTTTCCCGCCGAACAAATCGAACGAATTCAACCACAAGCTTTTGCCACTCCCCCCCAAAACATTTACATTGCTGATGGGGAACACACTCGCATTACTGCTATCCTCCCCGGAGGCGATAAATTAGCAGTGGGAGAAAAAAGCAAGATAGAGTATCAAACTCTTGAAGGCAAACCCTTTCAGGTGCTTTTGGCAGAACACCCAGAAAATAAGTTAATTCCCGAATGGAAAGTCACTAAAGGGGAAGATAGGATTAAAATCGATGCTCAGGGCAATATAGAAGCCTTGCAGCCAGGAGATGTGACGATTCAAGGCTCTATTCCCGGATTAGCAGCAGATAAAGGCTTCCTATTCATTGATGCTTTAGGCAGAGTAGGCGCCATTGATCCTGACGGTACAATCCACTGGGATATCGTCGGGATGATTATCTTCTTTGGGATCAGTCTTTACGTTAGCCAAATTCTTTCTGGGCAAAATTCCAGCGGTGGTAATCCGCAGCAAGATACAGTCAACAAAATTACCCCTGTCATCTTTTCCGGGATGTTTTTGTTCTTCCCCTTGCCTGCTGGGGTGTTGATGTATATGGTGATTGGTAATGTTTTCCAAACTGCCCAAACCTATATTCTCTCTCGTGAACCCCTACCAGAGGAACTACAAAAAATTGTCGAGATTCAAGAAAAAGAAGTAGCAAGCGCCGAACAAAAAGCATTGCCCTTTGAGCCAAAAAGTTCTAAGAAAAAGGCTACAAGTTGATCATGAGCAACAGTCCCATGCAGCGAGGGCAGGAGTGGTTAAAAACACTGCTGCAACTTACAGGGATATCTACTGAGGTTAAGGGCGATTTACAAATCGCCCCACCTCAAGATGGCGATTCCCCAGAACCAGACAACTACTGGTTGACGATCGATCAAACCAATCTGGCTACAGAACAAATTAATCTTTTAATTGGTGCCGATGGTTCTGTACTAGATGCAATTCAGTATCTAGCTAATTCTGTTTTGAACTTGAACCAAACACCAGAGGAGCAAGCTTCTTATACCATAGAATTGAATGGCTACCGCGTCAAAAGACAGGCAGAAATTCAGGCTCTGGCAGAAGCAGCATCTGAAGAAGTGCGAAGTACGGGAAAAGAAGTAGAAATCAAATCCCTCAGTTCGGCAGAACGGCGACAAATTCACACCTTTTTGAAGGAATTTGATGACTTAGAAACCTTCAGTCGCGGTATAGAGCCAAATCGTCATCTGGTTGTGCGTACAGCTTTTAGGGAATGAGTTGGCAGTTGAGAATTAACTGATAATTAATAACTGATAACTGATGGACGCAATTCACATTCCGCAGATCTCTAAAGCACCGGAACGGACGGAGGAAGTTGAAGTTAACGATTTTCTGCCTGGATTGGAAACCTTGACACCTGTTCGCGGTTTGATTCGCGTGCAGCATCAAGGCAATTATCTAGAAGTTTCTTCTCAGGCAGAAGCTATTATTACCTGTACTTGTAACCGCTGTTTACAACAATATAATCAGCGTTTGGTGGTTGATACTAAGGAAATTATCTGGTTAGATGAATCAGTTAATCAACCGCAAGACTATCCTCTAGAAAGAGAAGTGTGTGTAGAAGATTTGGTGGAAAGTTTACCACCAGATGGCTATTTTTATCCTACCGAATGGCTGTATGAACAGATGTGCTTAGAAACGCCCCAGATCCAGCTATGCGATCTGAATTGTCCTGGTATTCTCAGTGATGGTGCTGAGAGTTCACAGTCTGCTGTTGATAGGCGTTGGGCGACTCTTGAAGCTTTGAAAAAGCAACTTCCGGGATAGTATAGTTTACTTTCACAAAACTTTACCTAGCATTCAGTAGTTCACTAAGGTAATTTATGACGTTTACCAAGAACCTTGGTTTCTTCAAGAAACCGGGGTTCTCAAATTAATGTTTTGATTAATTCCGGTATCGCTGTAATTTCATTTGATTTTTCTTCTACCTTACATTGAACTACCAACGCTCTAACATCAAGCCATCAACATAATCAAAGTCTATATCATCTGTCACTAATATCCAACTCTGCTCTAAATATTGTGCCGCAATCCAAACATCATTCATTGGAATTGGTCGTCCCTTCCGTTTCAAAGCGAGTCGGGTTTGAGCATAGACTGCTGCTGTTTCTCGACTTAATGGTAGAACTACACAAGCCTCAATAAACTCCAGATAACGAGGTAAATTTTGTAATGGACGAATAGAGTTTTCCGCACCAAAAAGTAACTCCCCCACTACGACGGTAGGCAAAATCACCTCTGGTAATGCTAGTACCCGTGAAACGATCGCCGTATCCCCATTCAAAAAACGCACCGCCACAGAGGTATCCAGGGCAATCTCACCACTCATTTACATCCACCTGCCGACATTCTGTGGCGATTGCCCGTTTTAATTCTTGGGCTTCGACATCACTTAAAATACCTGCAAATTTTGCGAGAGGATGAGTTTTGCGTGTTGCTTTTACTCTACGAACAAAATCTAGTACTGACTGAACTATATCATCAGGAGCTTGTTCGAGTTCCTGGATCAATTCTTCACGATTTGTCATGCATTCAATTTGTCTTGGCTAGTTCTTTCTATTTTCAGTATATCCAAAGTCCCAAAGCGATGTCTAACGACAAGCCTTACGACAAGCCTTACGGCTACGCCTTTGTGATGTTGGGGAAGTGCGATCGCTCCGCGAACGTAGAGAAGAGAAGTTATCGCCTTTTTGTGCAAACAGCCTTGTGGTTTAGGAGCGAGGTAAAATTTAAGATTTTTTTATAATTCCTCTGGATTTGTTAAGCAGGCAACATTTGAATGAAAATGACACCTGTATACTGAAAATATCAATCAGCCATGTCACCTTTTTTTCATGCAAAGTCAGAAAATAACGCAAGATAAAAAAGCAAATTTTACAAAGCATGTAAATATGCTATAGATTTAGGGAGTACCAAAAAATAAATTACCCAATATTTCAGCTTTTCGGGTGCGTTAGTCCTAGATACAAAGAAGTGTAACAGTTGGATTATTTTCTGACGCACTCTACAAATTGGGTATTTTTGCAAATGGAAGTCCTTTTGCTTTGATAGAAAGTCAGGCAATTTCATCAAAATATTGCTGACGATTCTTGCAAATAGGTGATAGTAGAATCTTAGAATTTGTCGAAGATATAGCTGGTGCAAAACTTGAAAATATCTAGAAATTTGAGCAATTAAATTTCTCTAATTTGTCCTGCAAAAAAAATTTTGATTAAAGGAATCAACGAATTATGTCGTACCACATGGGTATTAACTTAGGGCACGAACGTTCTGTTGCGATTGTCAAAGATGGTGAGATTTTGGTAGCCATTGAACAAGAGCGATTAGATCGTCGTAAATATAGCTTGGGATATACATTACAAGCTCCTGGAGACTCATCTCAAATTCAGATTCCGGGCGAAGCAATTCGTTATTGTCTTGATGCTTGCAATATTAGCATTAACGATTTAGCAACTATTACTGCTAATATGCCAGGACATGACTTTGCACCAGATATTCTTCGTCGAGTTTTACCTGCCGAAGTTGCGAGTAAAGTTTTGCAACTGCCTAATCATCACTTAGCCCATGCCTACTCTGCTTATTATCCCTCTGGATTCGAGGATGCGCTGATATTAGTTGTGGATGCCACAGGTAGCGCCACTAAAGAGAATTGTACAGAGTCCTACACCCTTTATGAAGGTCGGGGACAGAAGCTTTTGACTCTACATAGTGAAACTGTCGCTTCTCATCTAGCTGGACTATCAACCCTGGGATTTCTCTACGAATATATTACCCGTAAAGCCGGTTTTATCAGCCAAGTTGGCGATAAAATTAAACATGCCGAAGCTGGCAAACTGATGGGATTAGCTCCTTTTGGTAAACATCAGCCAAACTGGCATAGTTGGATTCAAACTCAGGAAAATTCCTACAGCCTAAAAATTTCTGCTTACGATATATTTTTAGAAGTTGCTGCCTTAGAAAAACGCTACGACACAGGAGAAGGTAAAGCATATCTGCGCCCCTATTTAGTTGATTTGGCGTATAAAGTTCAACATGAGTTAGAACAGGCACTAATACATGTTGTGGGTGTAGCAGTTAAACAAACTGGACTCCGTAAGCTATGTATTGCAGGTGGTGTAGGACTTAATTCTGTCGCTAACTATAAAATTCTCGATCAACTTCACCTCGATGATATTTTTATCTTTCCTGCGGCTGGAGATAGCGGAATTGCTGCAGGTTGTGCATTGTGGGCATATTACACCGCTGGTGGCGGTGAACAACGGGTGAGTTTGAGTTCGGCGACGTTGGGGCGTTGTTACTCCCAGAGTGAAGTCAAGCAAGCACTATACAGCCTTGAAGATGCAATTGTCGTGGAAGAACTCACGCAAGAGGAGATTATTGTTCGCAGTGCCCAAGCTTTGGCAAAAGGAAATATTGTAGCTCGGTTTGAAGGGGGTTCGGAATACGGGCCTAGGGCTTTGGGACATCGTTCCATCATGGCAGATCCGACATTTAAACGGATGAAGGATATCCTCAACGCCCGTGTAAAGTTCCGCGAAGCATTTCGCCCGTTTGCGCCTGTGATTCCCTTGGAGTCAATTTCCCAAGTTTTTCAGCAGCAGGTGGCGGCGCCATTTATGTTGGTTGTACCGCAAATTAAACCGGAGTTTCATGAGATTATTCCTGCTGTTACCCATGTGGATGGTACGGGGCGGGTGCAGACTGTAACGGAGCCAGATAATTTTTATTTTTATCGCCTCTGTCACCAGTTAGTGCAGGAACGGCAGGGGCCACCTGTACTGTTAAATACTAGCTTTAATGTTGCCGGTCAGCCAATCGTCGAAACCCCTTTTGAGGCCATAGAAACATTTTTAAGTACAGATATAGATTATCTGGCAATTGAAAACTTTTGGGTAGCCAAACGTCATGTTCCAGTGCTTAATTATGAACAGCATCTGGATTTGGTGAGCGATCGCACTATCCCCCAGGGATTACCCCAAGATGTTCCCAATGTCACAGAGTTAATGGCTACCCTCGATCGCGCCCTGTTTTTTGGTGCAACTGCCAATTGTCCCTGGTCGGTTGCCGAATTAAAGGTGCTATCATCTCAAGGTGCCCAGTACAAAGAAACCAGTGTACTTTTCCCTGAAACTCCTTTCCCTGGTCAATTGCGTACTCAATTATCCAACAATGTAATTTTATTACTTGACCCCTACAATAAATCTACATTGGTTGATTTGACTCAAAAAGTTTCACCTACTGCCTATTCTTTTGCAGAAGTCAAGTTATTGCTTGCAGTTCTCAATGCTCCTAAATCCCAGTTACAAGCAATGCGGATGGAATTGCGTTTAACTACAGGGGAATTTGAGCAACGGGTGACGTGGGCGATCGCACAACTTGATAAATATGGATTAGTACCCCAGTTTACGTACTCAACACCATTACCCCCAGATTCCCCATTCCCAACAGTATCCCAGCAAACTTTTGCACCATTTGCAGATGAAAACTTCTCGGCGCGTAGCATTTTGGCTTCTCTGCGTCAATGTCTCCAGCAAGCTGGCTATCAGGGAGATAAAATTTGCCAGTTACTTGGCGTTACTTCCCAGCAAAACATCGAACCAACTTATTTACATTACTACAGCTACTATCAATTACCTCAAACCGATCTAGGCGACTTAATTCGATTGTTCATGCTGCGAGGTGCGCTTTCACAAATCAAGCTGCGAGCAATTTTTGGGGATGATTTATTCACGGCACTTTGCAGTCTGGGAATGTTGATTCCTCGTGGTGAGGCTTGGGCATCGCGGGTGGATGTATTTGAAGTGGTAGGATTGTATTTAGCCACAGACCATCGCTACATGATGCTACCAGAAGATGACATCGACGAAAGCCCAGTCATGTATATCGGTATGGACAGCATGGGTTTAGTTTACACCGCCCCACAATATTCAGCTATGCGGGTGTTAGACCTTTGTTGTGGTAGTGGGGTTCAGGGATTGGTAGCCAGTCGTTATGCTCAACAAGTTATTGGCGTGGATATTAACCCACGAGCAATTCGCTTCTCACGGTTTAACGCACAACTCAATGGTATTGATAATATAGAATTTCGGTTAGGCAATTTGTACGCAGCAGTTGACGGATATTTCAATACAATACTGGCAAACCCGCCATTTGTTCCTAGTCCTAAAGGTGAACTGCGCTTTCGAGATGGTGGCGCAACTGGTGAAGAAATTTTAGCACAGATAATTACAGACAGTGCGGAGTATCTCGCCGCCGATGGTAGGTTATTTATTGTTACAGACTTGGTAAATGTCCAAGAATATGCATCAAAGCTGGAAGGCTGGTGGCGCAAAGGCGCTGCAGATAAACTACTTTTGTGTACAGCAGATCGCAATGATATTCTGTTTTCCGTTCCCCATTGTCATGCGGCTTTTAACCAGAGTTTTGAACAGTATAATGCCGAATTAGACCAATGGTTAGATAACTTTCATGGGGCTGAATTAACGGCAGTCAACTTTGGTTACATACTCATTACCTGCAGTGAGGAAACAAAATCTGGCTCATATTATATTCGCACGATTCACAATCCCACAAGTCCGATTTATCAGGATGTGCAAGCATATTTTGCGTCTCGCCATCTTCTCAGTACCCAAGATTGTGCAGATTATTTCCTCGCCCTTACTCCCGATTTGCATTTCCGGACTGAAATCAATCCGCAAACTGGTAGTAATCAAATTGAAATATTTGCACCCCATAATCCCTATTTCACGACTTATCCCATTAGCGAACAAATGTATGCGCTATTGTTAGATATTAATCACTTTCAACCGAAGTTTGGCACTTATGCAAATCCGGCAAATCTCGACTGCTTACAGGATTTGATTTACAAGGGAATTCTTGCCCTAATATCTGAACGTTTTTCTAGTGTATTACAGCACAATTCTTCGGCTGATCAATACAAAAATAATGTCAAATTTTCTCCCCTAATTCAATCTTCGTCAGCTAATGGTTCAGTCAAAACTATAATCGGCTCAAATATGCAAACTGATGCAGGTTTATTTGCAGAATTGAGCATTATGGAACTACAGACAAAAACAACTCCAACCTGTCTTTCTTCATATTTGCGCTAGTTCCACGATTGCAAACTAATCGTTCTAAATTTTAGCTCTCTCTAAATCCCCCTTCTCAAGAGGAATTTAGGGAGATGCTTCTGTTTTTAGTTAAGCCATGAAAAAAGCAGTAGCAGAAATTTCTGGCATCTCCAAAGTTACGTGATTACCCAAATATTCTCCAAAATATTTCGCGTCTACATTAACATAATTATGAATTATGAATCGCTCTTCTACTATGGATTGATGCAACTGTTCCTCCCAAACCTAAGGTTCTCTTGTTTTCTCCTGAACTTAGGTTAGGCATTTCTTGCCAACAGTGGCGACAGAACCAGTAGGTTTCATGCAATCGGATGTGGCGGAGAATTTGATGTGAACAGCAAGGGCAGTTTGTCATAAAATATTTCTTTTGTTAAATAAATTAAATGCCAGCAGGTTCGCTATTGACTGAACCACTAACGTCTTCAATTTAGAAACAAATAAGAAAAATAACAAAAAATTTAATAAATTGAAATATTGATAATTTTAATCAATAAATATCAATATTTATTAAGTAGTCATGCAATCCTAGATGATTTATCAGTTGTCTGCTTTTTTTAACACACCCTATTTATGGGATATTTTTTAATTGCAGTTAATGCACCAAATTCAGACGGTGCTTTACGGCGCATTATGTAATTTTTCAGTATGAATTATTGATGATTAATCATTGCCACAATAGTAGATAAAGGTATCTCTGCGAAATACTGGCGCTGAAATTGTTCTTCTTGAATAGCGGCTAAAAATTTGGCAATATCAGCCTCAAAAATAGTTTCGCAAATGCTGCTAGAATCACGATTTATTTGCAAATAACGGTCTTTTAATTGCACTGTAAAGCCTAAATATTTTAATGCTTTGATTCCCAGATGTAATGTTTGGTCACTGATGCCAAGTTTATTTAACAATTGTACGCGGGTAACTAGTTGATTTGTGCGATTCAAATATTTAGCAAGTCCTACCAAAGTCAGCCAAATTTCTGTTGGTGGTTGGTGGTTGGGTGTAGTCCAAGCTAGGGCTAATTGTTGTTGATTGTAAAGCGATTTTTTCCACCATACTCGTAAATCATCCCAACTAGTGGGACAGTCGGTCATAATGAGTGCTGAGTGGTTTTTAGGTGCGGATTTACGCCAGTCTAAGATGAGTGGTAAATGTTGAGTGGTGATTTCTGAGTCAACACTAGGACGAACTGCAATTAATCTGATTTCGTACCGTTTCTTAAAGGTATTATAGTCTATTTCGGCGATGCAATCACATCTACCAATAGGCAATTCATCCTTATAATGTCCCCACCAAATACCTGGAAAGGGACTGCGAGTGGAATCATCGCGAATGTCAAATTCGGTTTTAATATACTGTACCTTTTTACCTTGGGAATCTTGCTGATTGCGATGCCAAGTATTTTCAAACAAGCAGTTTTTAATCAGTAATTTGGGGATGGGATTACCCATTCCACAAGGTTCTAAAAGTTTGAATTCTAAAAATAATTCTTGCCCTAAATCAGCTACTGTCACGACTAAATCTGCTTGTACAGTTGGCGTGAGAGTTTGACTACCTAAAGATAGTCGTAATTGGTGGTTAATTGCTTCAGTAAATAAAGGAATATTTTCCACAAATAAACTCAAACCCGCCGCAAAGGGGTGTCCCCCAAATCGATGCAATAAATGTGCTTGATCTTTCACCAATTGGTATAAATCAACTCCATTCACCGAACGGGCGGAACCACGCGCTAGGGATTGGGAAGAGTCTTCCCCAGTCCCCACTCCCTCAGTACTCAACAAAATCGTCGGGCGTCCTGTCTCCTGTGCTACTTGTCCGGCGACTAAACCCAAGACACCTACAGGCCATTGGGCATCTTCGAGAACAATCACACTAGTGGTGGATAAGTCCAACTGGGTAAGCTTTTGGGCTACTTGGGTTTGGACATCTTTCTGTAATGATTTGCGGCGCGAGTTTGCCAATTCGGTCATTTCTGCGAGTTCATTGCAGTATTGAATATCTCTACTACTGAGCAATTCTACGCAGAAACTGGCATCGCCTTGGATGCGACTGACTGCATTAATGCGTGGCCCTAAACCGAAGGAAATATCTGTGGGGCGATCGCCACTTTTCTGGCATAATTCTAATAATCGCCCTACCCCTGGTCGTCGTCGCGCTGCGGGTGGTTGTTTCAAATCTGCTTGCAGTCGTTGAATTCCCAATTGGGCTAAATAGCGACAGTCTCCACTTAACTGAACTAAGTCAGCAATTAAGCCTATAGCCACTAAGTCTACTAAATCTGCTAAAGGCTGTTGGGGGACATCTGGCAAAGTTTGATACAGTGCTTCCACCAATTTGTAAGCCACTGCTACCCCAGATAGATGAAATAGTTGATGTTCCTGCGGTAAATTCCGGGGATTGATAATTGCTGTCACTGGTGGACGTTCTGGGAGTAAGGTGTGATGGTCTGTAACTATGACATCAATACCTAAGTCTTTCGCGTAAGTAATTTCATCGATATTTGTGCTACCAGTGTCGCAAGTGACAATTAATGTATAACCTTGTTTTGCTAACAGTTCAATCCCGGAATTATTCAGTCCGTGAGATTCTTTTATTCGATTAGGAATATAATAAGTTAACTGGGTATTTTGCTGAAAAAATTGACCTAACCCATCCCATAAAACAGCAGTGGAAGTAATACCATCAGCATCAAAATCACCCCAAATGGCAATTTTATCACCAGCATAACGTGCTTGTTGCAGTCTTTCCATTGCCAAATCCATTTCTTGCCCAAATTCAAAAGGACTGGCTGGTTGATAAGTTTTATGATTAACAAAAGCTGCTAATTTTAATTTATCTTTAATTCCCCTTTGCCATAATAATTGAGCCGCAAAAAATCCATCTGATGCTGGTACATACTGTTTCACTACTTGGATGAACCACTCTGGAGGTTGTTCAGTTGTTGTTATAATCCACTGCATTTTAATTAGGAATTGGGAATGGGGAGACTTGTACCGAGCGTAAAGCCTGCGGCATAGCTTCGCTTACGCGTAGCGTCTCGCAGAGAAGCCGAGGTATGGGGAGATGGGGAGATGGGGAGATGGGGAGATGGGGAGACTTGTACCGAGCGTAAAGCCTGCGGCATAGCTTCGCTTACGCGTAGCGTCTCGCAGAGAAGCCGAGGTATGGGGAGAATAATAACTCCTAACTCCTAACTCCTAACTCCTAACTCCTAACTTTTCACTCAGCACTAAATGATCTATTCATCATTTATAGTTAAATCAATAGGAGGTTCATTTACTAAGGGATTAAGGACTAGTTCATTAGCGATTTCTTCAGACTTACGAGTACGCATAGTAGGACGAGAACGGCGATAACCTGCACGTTCAGCTTTTTGATGTTCATAATCAATTAGTCTGCCATAATATGGATGCTTACTTAAATTCATTGACAAGAAAATATGCTGACGGATATTACCAAAACCTTTACGGTTGAAAAATTTCACCGCTGGGGTATTAGCAGGATCAGTATCTACTAACATAAACCGCGCCCCATCTTCAATCATGCGGGCGACGACTTTATCAACTAATTTATCGGCTACACCCCGACGCTGAAATTTGGGATTAACCGCTAGCCAGATAATATATCCATAAGTCCACGATGCTTTGGTGATGATGGTTCCCAAAATAAATCCTGCTAGTTCTTCATCTATTTCGGCAACGAGGCAGTATTCTGGATCTGTATTGTAAAGTCCAATCACTTCCCATTCGTCCCAGGTGCGATATAAATAAGGATAGCGATCGCTGGTAAATAATTCTTCCCCTAAATGATAAACTGGGGCTATATCATCAATACCTAAATCGCGCACATAAACCGCGTTCATATCATCCAAGTTTGTCATAGCTGTGAAAGTTGTGATTTATAGATACAGTTACTTTCTGAATTTTAGCGATATATGACTAATACTCGACCAGATAATTTTCGTGAGTTTGTAGTCAGTTATTTACCACTTAAACCAGCACTAAAGTGCTGACTAGGGAAGTTTTAAAGTTTGCTTGGTAGAGCAAAAGAGTTACTAAAAAATATCAGAGTGATACTTCTGCAATGTTGTCGAAACTTGGTAAAGAGTTTCTCTCCATCTCTTCTACCATAACTTGTTGACGTTCACAGCGGGTGGCAAATTGACAATAATCACAGGCTTTACTACCTTCTGGCAATTGGGGAAATTGTACTTGATCTTGATAAAATGTCAGCCAATTGGTTAACTGACTTAAAAGTTGATTGAGCTTCTTAGCCGTTCGCTTGTGTTGTGCAGCATTGTAACTAAATTTAATATTTTGCGGTTTGCCTTCAGATTGAACAAACCAGTAAGTCATAGAAATATTTTCTGGCAGATATTCACTAGTTTCGGCTAACACGTACATATATAGCTTTGTTTGCCAATTTTGTTCTAACTTGCGTTTATTTTCTGGTTTTGGATAAGTTTTCCAGTCGAGGATTTGGGCTTGCTGATTATCTGCAATCAATAAATCATAGACAACTGTGAGCAAATAGTCTTGAACTTGTAAGGTGCGGTAATGTTCACTTTCTCGGAAAGATTGCTTATCGGTTCCAGGGTTTAAAATTTCTGGTGCTGCATTTGCAAAAGCTGTCATCCAGTTTTGTAATTGAGTATCAGCTTGCAAAAAGCTATGAATTGGTAAACCCATTTCTCGCTGCTGCATTAGCAGGTGAAAGCGACTACCCAAAGTTTGCCGTTCTTCGTGTTCTGGATTTGCAGGAGAATGGAGTTGTTCTAAGTAGGTGTGTTGGAACTGACGGGGACAATGTTCTAGGAGATTAAGTTGTCCTTGAGAAATGCGTAATAGTTGAAGTTGTGTTGATAGCATATTTATATTTTAGATATGCTATTCGTTAAAATGTTGTATATAACTACAAAGACACTAAGGCAGAAAAATAATGGTTAGCCAAAGTGAATATTATATTTCTCCGGAAGAATATTTAGAAGGTGAGAAAGTCAGTCAAATTAAACACGAATATATTGATGGGCAAGTCTATGCAATGGCTGGTGCCAGCGATGCCCATGTTACCGTAACAGGAAACGTGTTTTCCATACTGCGAAACCATCTTCGGGGTAGTGGTTGTCGTGTTTACATGGTAGATATGAAAGCCCAAATTGAATCCATCAATCGCTATTTCTACCCAGATGTGATGGTGACATGCGATGCCAGAGATCAGGAATTTGAATATTTTAAGTCTTATCCTGCCTTGATTGTCGAAGTCCTTTCTGAGTCAACAGAAAGCTTTGACAGAGGTAAGAAATTTGCTAGTTACCGACATTTAGAATCACTACAGGAATATGTCCTCATTGCGCCAGATAGAATGAGTGTGGACTGTTTCCGCCGCAATGAAAAAGGACGGTGGGAACTTTTCGCTTATGGAAAAGATGATGAAGTGTATTTAGCTAGCGTTGATTTTTATTGTCCAATAGCAGCAATATATGAAGATGTGAAACTGGTAGACGATAATGTTTAATTTTTGAGTTATTTACAATACCAGATAATGTAGTTGCGGCGGGCAACCCCAGCCGCATTATTCGGCATTTGTCCTCAAGTTTAATCAGCTAGATTGTCATCTGTTAAAATTTGTAACCTCTAGCTTGCCAATATTGCCAGTCTGCGAGTGCTTCTTTAGTGTCCTCATCGGCATCAATTTGTTCTATTTCCGATAGTTTGGCAGTAAATACATCTTCATCTTTGCCACCCGGATAACCCACTTCCACAAACATATCTTTTAAGCAGTCATCATCGGGTGCCATTCCTAGCACTTCGACTTCTTTCTCTTCGACGGTAGATGATTTGCGTGACTTCTTCTTCCACTTAGCCAGAAAGGGAAAGTTGAGAGTATCGTCGAGGTAGTAGTACCACCCCATCGCCCGTTCCTCTTTGTCCTCGGCATCAACAAGGATCTCTGTTTTAATGCGATGCTCTCTGATTTCATCAGCTTCAACACTAGGCATAAGATAAAAGCTTGCTTAGGATGCGTGTCTGAAATATGGTATACCGTTTTGGCGATTGTGTGTCAATTTTCTATCAGCTATTTCATCCCAACAATAAATGAAGAAATTGGTCGTATTTTGGGAATTTTGCCATTTTATAGCATAAAATTTTGATTTTGTGGTGGCAGAGTCAGATTTACGCAGTTGGACGAGACATCGCCAGGGACATAAATCTGCATAACTGTACAACTTGGAAAGAAAACAAAAATCCCTCGGTGACGAGCCGAGGAATTAATTGTGGAACGCATATTGACAGCAATCTATTAATACAATTGTACTATGAATTAAGCAATTTGTCCTGGTTCATCTTCTAGCAAGATGGTGTTGAGAAGATTTAACTCACTAGATGCCATAAAATAGCGATCGCTAAACACCGTTTCTAATTGGGCAAATATCCGCCTTAGAGCCACAGCTACCCAAGGAAATGCTTGATATTGGGCTATTACAGGCATTACCAAGCCTTGAGGCGTCAAGGCGCGTCCTAAAGCCTTTCTCCAAGTTTCTGGTTCTTCTAATATCTGTTTGCGGATGCTGTCTTCTAACTGTTCAGACCAAAAATGTGGATAATCTAGGGGAAGTCCCACAATAATATTTTCCGTTTTTAAAGCTTGCAGGGTTGAATATTCCAAAATGGATTCTTGCTGCTCACGAATCAAGATTTTATGTAGTTCTTTGGCTGGACGTTTGAGTTTGGGGGGAAATCTGGTATCTTCATAAATACGTGACAGTAGTCCTAAAAGATTGCTACTGTTTCTTTGAATTTCCGACCGCCAGCCTTCAAAACTGAATCTTTCCTCTGTTTGGCGATCGCTCCAATCTTCCATCCAAAATGGACCGATACAAGTTAGGTTATCAGGAATCAGCAAATCTGGGTTTTCTAACGATGGTAACAACTGACTTGAACTGCGAGAAATAGCTTTTACCAGAGCTTCTAAAGTTGCATAATGCACATATGATTTAGCATTCCTGTTTGATGCTTGACCTGTCAAGCTAAACTGAGCAAATATTTGTGATGTTAATTGCTCTGCTTTTTTCACAATTGCTTTGGCATCATCCGGGTGAGAATCATGGATAAAAACTCGCGTTTCTTGTAAGAAACTGGCAACATCATCAGACATTAAACTTAATAGTTCTTCATCACCAATCGAGCCAACTGGGACAAATGCAATCCGTTGTTTCTTGAGTCCTGCATCGCCTTTAATGCGGGTAAGAATTGTGGAACGCAACATAACTAATAAGGTTAACAAATCGCTCGCCTGACGTAACCATAATCTTTGACGATCTACTTCTTCATCAACAATGATAAAATCATTGATTAGCATCACCAATTGCCTAGGTTGATAGTCTCCAGAAACTGCCATACCTGTTTCTGCATTTGTATACATTCCCCGTCCCCGATAAATTAGTTGAGCGACTTCCATCAATGCAGCTTCAATATTAAAGCGGGGAATTGCAGCAATTATCCAATCAGTTTTAGGGAAAGAAACTCCTCTCGCCCCTGAAGAAGTCATCAGGAAAACTCGAATTTGATCACGCAGGGGTTCTTCTACTAGCTTTAATCGCTCATCAGGGCGGACACTTTGATCTAGAACTGCTACTTGGTGGCTATTACATAAAGCATCTTTCCCTGTCGTTAATTTCTCCCGTAACTGACGTAAAAAGGCTTTATCTTGGGCGAAGAAAATCAGTTGGGTTGCGCCTTGTTTTAATCCTCGTTGAATTTCTTG
>CAVYXS010000195.1:0-13075 GCA_963772205.1 uncultured cyanobacterium | reverse complement strand
GTTGGTTATGTGTAGTTATGATTACACTTGGTTAAATTCTCGTATTGCTAAAATCAATTTCTCTCTCGATCTGAGAATTTGCGGCTTACTGCTTGAGTCAGGATGTCTTTGTTATCAGAGCAGTAAAGATGGATACTAATCACAAGCAAAAACAAACTAGTACAGCATGGCGGAAATAAACCCACCATTATGAACCTTGAAACAATCATCATTTGCAGTCTTGAGAAATGGTAGGCGTATTTACGCCGCACAGTATAGGACATTTTATAGAGACGGTGCATTTAAGGTCTCTACTTTCCGGGGCGCTGTAGCAATATTTGTAACGCTGGTTTTATTGTACAACCACAGTGCGGCTTCAAGGCAATGCTCTTGATTAGCACTAACCTTGGCTAGACGGGGGTGATGTGCAATTTGGTCTTTGAAACTAATATACCTTCAATTAGACTGTGGCAGTCAACGGATAAGCTAGCCGATAAGCACCTGATAGCCGTATTCATCATGTATCGGGCTTTACGCCCTTCAAAGTTGTTTATCTTTGTATGTAACTGAAGCCAGCCAGAGTGCATAAATGTTAGGATTGCCACAGAGAGAGAATAGCGAAAGAGAAGGAAAAAAAACTGAATGGCAGAAGTTGATAAGTCAATATCCTTTGATGGACGGGATATTCGACTGAAGGTAGGCCTACTAGCTCCCCAGGCTGGTGGGTCAGTTTTGATACAATCGGGGGATACAGCAGTTTTGGTGACGGCTACGCGATCGCAAGCCAGAGAAGGCATTGATTTTCTTCCCCTCACAGTAGATTATGAAGAAAGACTGTATGCTGCAGGTAGGATTCCCGGCGGGATCATGCGGCGTGAAGGTCGTCCACCAGAAAAAACAATTCTCACTAGTCGTCTAATTGACCGTCCCCTGCGTCCTTTGTTCCCTTCATGGTTGCGGGATGACTTGCAAGTTATTGCTTTAACCTTGTCAATGGATGAGCAAGTACCACCCGATGTGTTAGCGGTTACAGGTGCTTCAATTGCCACCCTAATTGCCCAGATTCCTTTTAACGGACCAATGGCAGCAGTGCGGGTAGGCTTAGTGGGAGATGATTTCATTATTAACCCCACCTATGCAGAAATTGAAGCGGGAGACTTAGATCTAATAGTAGCAGGTTCACCAGATGGGGTAATCATGGTAGAGGCGGGAGCCAATCAGCTACCAGAGCGAGATATCATCGAAGCAATTGATTTTGGCTACGAAGCAGTTCGTGACTTAATCAAAGCCCAACAAGATTTAATGGCTGAACTAGGGCTGGAAATCATACATGCACAACCGCCGGAAGTAGACCAAATACTGGAAAACTTCATCCGCGATCGCGCCAGCAATGAAATTAAGAAAATATTGGCACAATTTGAATTAACGAAACCAGAGCGGGACGCTGCTTTGGATGTAGTCAAGGACACAATTGCCAGTGCGATCGCTGAATTTAGCGAAGAAGACCCAATCCGCATAGCCGCCACCGCAAACAGCAAGGCACTTGGTAATACTTTTAAAGACATTACCAAATACTTCATGCGTCGTCAAATCATTGAAGACAACGTGCGCGTTGACGGCCGCAAACTCGATGAAGTCCGTCCAGTTTCTTGTCAAGTTGATGTCTTACCAAAGCGAGTCCACGGTAGCGGTTTATTTAACCGGGGGCTAACTCAGGTATTATCTGCTTGTACACTGGGCACACCGGGAGATGCCCAAAACCTCAATGATGATTTACAAACAGATCAAAGCAAACGTTATCTACATCATTACAACTTCCCTCCCTTCTCCGTCGGCGAAACCAAGCCAATGCGCGCCCCAGGAAGACGTGAAATTGGTCACGGTGCCCTAGCGGAGCGAGCGTTGTTACCAGTGCTACCCTCGAAAGAAAAATTTCCCTACGTGATTCGTGTCGTATCGGAAATACTGTCCTCCAACGGTTCCACCTCAATGGGTTCGGTGTGCGGTTCCACCCTCGCCTTGATGGATGCTGGCGTACCCATTACCAAACCCGTCAGCGGAGCAGCAATGGGTTTGATTAAAGAAGGGGAAGAAGTCCGAGTCCTGACCGACATTCAGGGAATTGAAGACTTTTTGGGCGACATGGACTTTAAAGTAGCCGGGACAGACACGGGGATTACCGCCTTGCAAATGGATATGAAAATATCTGGTCTGTCTTTAGATATCATCGCTCAAGCCGTCCACCAAGCAAAATCAGCCCGCTTGCACATTCTGGACAAAATGCTCCAGACTATAGATCAACCACGCACCGAAACTTCACCCTATGCTCCCCGTCTGTTGACCATCAAGATTGACCCAGACATGATTGGTCTAGTCATTGGTCCTGGAGGTAAGACAATTAAGGGTATTACTGAAGAAACAGGTGCAAAAATTGACATCGAAGATGATGGCACAGTGACGATTTCTGCTGTGGATGAAAACAAGGCTAAGAAAGCCCGTAGTATCATTCAAGGCATGACTAGAAAACTGCATGAAGGCGATGTTTACGTAGGTCACGTAACTCGAATTATACCTATTGGTGCATTTGTGGAATTTCTGCCTGGAAAGGAAGGAATGATCCACATTTCTCAACTAGCTGACTACCGTGTGGGCAAAGTTGAGGATGAAGTAGCCGTTGGCGATGAAGTGATTATTAAAGTCCGCGAAATTGACAACAAAGGTCGGATTAATCTCACTCGCTTGGGTATCCACCCAGATCAAGCAGCTGCGGCGCGGGAAGCTGCAGCAGTAAATCGGTAAATTGATTTGGGATTTTAGCTAAAATAGCAAAAAGCCTCTCGCTCTATCTGTACCCAGATGAGCGATGAGATAAATTGCGAGTGAGTTGAGTAGCGTAGTTTGATTGTATTTGAGCGTAGCGAAAACAGAGAAAACTACAGCGAAAAGACAAACAAAATATGAGATAATCAATCATTGAACAGGTGCGGTAGGGCATTCCGTATCTTTAATAAAGCTCATCGCCTCCTAAGCAATAGCCGGATTGGGTGAGAAGCCCACACTGTATTGCTGACAATCAGTGATGGTAGTATGTCGCATTGTAGATTTGGGACGAATCGCAAATCTAAGTAAAATTCCTATGCATGTTCCCTGTTTGTATATTACAGCCTGCGTTCGCGTAGCGTTCCGCAGGCAAGGTAGGCTTGATGCAATTACGTAATTTCCCAATCTGCAAGCAAAAAAATAATTTTATGATTTAAAAGATTACATATAATATTTTATTTTAAGTGTCTTTAAAAAGCTCTAATTCTATTTGAGATTGTATAAATTGAAATGACCAGAAATTTCTAATATCTAAACTAAAAAACTTTTCTAATAAAACTTTAACATGCTCGTTGTAAAAAGCGTTAAGTGCTAAAGCTATAGGTATGCCTATAACGGTGAAACAGAGAGCGAAGAATATTTGTACATATAATACATATACACATAGCCATACCAAAGCATTAAGAATCCAGCGAGCAGCAATGTAAATACAGATAAGAAGATTCAAAATAGTTAACATGGTGTTAAAACTTAAATCCAACTAGTCAAGTGTAATAAAACTTAAAAGAGAGCGACATCAGGAATAACACTTAACATGATTTTTATTTTACAAGCCTGCGTTCGCGTAGCTTTCCGCAGGAAAGGCAGGCTTCGTTCCTGTAGCCACGACTTGAGTCGTCGGGCTTTGTCAGTTTGTAAATTTACGCTATGTTTGGTAAATAAAACAAGTAACCTACGTGGTCAGCTTTTATTTAATACTTGACATAAAGCATTGTGAGTGCTAAACGTCTGCCAGAAACCACCGCCCATGTCAAAATTACCCGCCAATCCTGGCCACAAGGCTTCCTTGAGGGCGAAGTGAGTGCGGGTAACTATGAATGGCAGTTCCAATGGCATTTTCGCCGGGGAGAACTGTCTGTTAAGCCTTCCCAAGGTCGTGCTTTAATTAAAGAACCTCTAGGTCGCTTCTTGGAACAACAAGATTATCAGTTAGAGCCTGGAGGAGACTATGCTTTTACTATTCGCGCCCAACTGTAGTAATTATGAATTATAAATGATGAATTATGATTCAGTTAAGCGATTTAAGTATCTCTCAATTAAGAGAATGGCAACAATGTCATCTATCGGTCGTGGTGGCTGTCGCATACCCTGTGGTAATAGCTTCGTTAGTCCTTTGGGTGGGTACATCTGCCAATAGCGATCGCGTGCTTCTAAGGTTGTGTAGCGCTCATCCACTAAAATAATATTCAACGCATCTGTTAATTCTTGAGACAGTTGTTTTTTCCACTGCTTGGCTGTTGTTTGGTCGCCCATTACTACTAAGGTAATGGGAAACTTTTGACGTAGTTTCTCAATTGTCGCGATCGCATCGTTTGCGGGTACAACCTGATGATAATATAATTGCCGATCCAGTCCCATCACCGCTACACCACACTTATCTCGTCCTGGATCGAAGCCCAAGATAACAGGTTGTGTCGGCGAAAATTCACTTAAAGTCATATAAAATACACTTAAATTTTCTGGATAGCGCTGTTAAAACCTGGTTAATATCAAACTTAATTTTATTTTTTATGTGCTAAAAATAACCTGCCCATTCAAGATTGCCAGTAATTTTACTTTTAGTGGTCCTACTGTATAAGTGTCTTCTGCGGCGATCGCTTTAATTTCTAATGGTTGATCGGATTGTCTGAGTTGTGTGACAAAGCGCAGAAATGTACCATCGATTTGCACATTTTCAATTATGCCTGCATTCCGGGCGCGAAATTGGGAAGCCGAAATTAAGAGATCCAGCCGTTGTCGCAGCTGATAGGATGTCATTGTTTTGGGATCGGCTGTTGTAGTAGCCAGCAACTGTCCTCCTGAAAAGACGAGTTGATTTCGCGCTGTATCAGCAAAAAATTCGATTTGCTTTTCTCCCCTGACGTAATTACCAGCAGAAAAAATTCGGACTACGTATTCTCGTCCATCATCAATCTGCTTGATTAATTGTTCAATTTTATCTGGCGTAACGCGCAATATATCGACATTTGAGGGATTTGTCCCTGGTTCGGATAATTCCATGTTGGCATTGCGGTTAGCTTCTTGTAAAATTTGTACTATGGCCTGACGAGCAGCGTTAGGCTGATTGACGTTAACCACGCCAGCCGCCAATACTTGACCACGAACTAGGGCTAATTTACCTAAGCGTAAATCCTTATATGACTGGTAATACTTTTCCAGTCTTGCTACTTCTTGTTCTAAATAATTCTGTTGTTTTTCTAATTCTTTGAGGCGAGATTCTCGTTTGGCTATCACTTGTTCTCGCGCTGTAATTTCGAGATTGCGATTTTGGATTAGTTGATCCAGGCTAGCAATTTTTTTATCTCGCTGTTCAATTGCTTCCTGTCTGTTAGCTAGTTCGCGATCGCGTTTTTCAATCGCTGTTTTGGCTTCATCAATAGCTTTTTTCGCTTCAGCGTAGAGTCTTTGACGTTCTACTTTCCGGCGTTCAATTTCCGCCAGCAAATTATTTTTCTCATCATAAACGCTTTGTAATTCAGCGATCGCTTTTTGATACTGAGTTACAACTTGACCTAACTGACTTTGCGTGCGTTGGAGTTGAACTTGTGTTTGCGCTTGTTGGGTAATAGTCCGGTTGAGTTGGGCTTGGGTAGCAAGTTGTTTAGCATTCGCCGCCTGTAAGGACTGATTAATTGCTTGTAAGTCTTGTTGAGCCTTTGCTTGCTCTTTTCTTGCTTGGTTTAGTTCACCCTCTACCTGACTTTTCTGGGTTTCCGTGGTTTTTAGCTGCTCACGCTTGTGTTTCAGATCTCGCTGAATATCCTCTAGCTCAAAAACCCCTTTTCGTAATCCTTCGTCAGCAGTAAATAAAATCGCTAGGGTTGAGGCTGAAATCAATGTACCAGTAAAAATAGTCACTAGTACCGCCGTGTTTTTAGGACGCAGCTTAAACAGTGAGAGGCGTGCTTTGCCAACCCGTGTGCCAATACGGTCACCGACGGTGGCTAGCATACCCCCCAGAATTAAAATTGCCAATATGAGGATGTACCCGGTGATCATCTTCAGTTACCGAAATGGTTCCAGATACAGCCTACTACTTTCATCCATTCTCTGCGGGTTGCAGGAGATTGGCAAGAGATCAAAATTACTCACTTTTTAGATTTATCTCCAGATTCGGTGTCATCTGACAAAATACAAGTTAACCATTAGTACGGTGATTAACTTAATATTTCCGTTTTTTTCGAGTTAAACCGCCCAAAAGGAAAATTGTTGCACCAAAACGAGTATGCCTGATGGACGGTTATTTCTAAAGCTGCTGGATTTTTAGAGTTTAAACACTAAACCCAACTGGCTGGGAGCATCCCAATTTTGCCTTCATAAAATTTGTAGTGGGAGCATCTTGCTCCCTAATGTCCAGGAAGCGGGCTAGAGAGCCATTACTACAAAAAAATAAATTTACACATTTGGGATGATCCCAACTAGCTTTAAGTAAATTGCCTACTTAAAGTAACAGGTTTATGCACAGTAATCTTCTTTTTGTGGATAGAAATCATCTTTTTTTCACGCAAATCACCAAGTAACCTAGTGACAGTAACACGAGTAGAACCAATTGCTTCAGCGATCGCCTGATGAGATAGCTTCAAATCAATTGTGATTCCATCAGCACAAGGAACGCCAAAATCGCGACAAAGAATTAACAGAAAACTGACTAACCTTGAACCCATATCTCGGTGAGCGAGAGTTTCAATCATCATCTCTGTCTGCAAAATCCGCGAAGAAAGACCCCGGAGCATTAACATCGATAATTCGGGATTTTCCTTGAGTGCTTGCTCTACTTGTTCAATAGGAGCTGATAGTAATTCTACAGGGGTAAATGCAACCGCATGGTAAAACCTATCTGACTTATTTCCTGTCAACAGCGACAACACACCAAAAACACTATTTTCCCGTAGCAGTGCTACCGTTATTTCTTCTCCTGCTTCGTAGACCCTGGACAGTTTAACAGCACCCTTCAAAAGAAAATAAACTCGTTCAGCAGGATCGCCAGGAAAAAAGATTGTTTTATTGCGTTCAAACGTTTCTACAACCGGCGGAAACGCTCCGGTTGCCATTTGACGAAAAACATTTGCTAGGGCTTTATCTTGTGTCACGATCATCTACCTTCCCCTACCCAATGCCAGAAAAACAAAAACTGATTACCTAAGAATACACCCGAAAAAACAATAAAACACCGTCAACCTTTCTGTACTTTCCTATACTCAAAATCAAGTCTTCATAGTTATTTGTTTATTATGATACATAATTTTTGATATTTTTAGCTAGTAATTGTTTATAGGTACTTACACTAGCTGTATTCAACAGGTTTTTTGGCGAAAAAATTAAGATATCTTGAGAATATCTTAATAAATGATCGGCAATTTTCTTCCAGTAAACGGTCTGATCAATAATCATTTTGTAAATCGTGTATAAAACTAAGATAAAGAAGCCTCAGATTCTAGTATGCTCCTAATGATTGATTACATTAACAATTGCTATGCTAAATCTGACTGGCAAAAACGCTCTGGTTACAGGTATTGCAAATAACCGATCCATCGCCTGGGGGATCGCCCAACAACTGCATAAAGCAGGAGCCAACTTGGGCATTACCTACCTGCCAGATGAGCGAGGTAAGATGGAGAAAAAAGTTGCGGAACTTGTAGAACCCCTCAATCCCAGCTTATTCCTGCCCTGTAATGTCCAAAACGACGAACAAATCCAGTCTACCTTTGAAACGATCCGCGATAAATGGGGAAAATTAGATATCCTGATCCATTGTCTGGCCTTTGCTAGCAAAGACGATCTAACTGGGGATTTTAGTCAAACCTCACGCGCTGGCTTTAACACCGCTTTAGAAATTAGCACCTACTCCTTAGCCCAGTTGAGTGGTGCGGCTAAACCGTTGATGACGGAGGGCGGTAGTATCGTCACCCTGACTTATTTGGGCGGTGTCAGGGCAATTCCTAACTATAACGTTATGGGAGTCGCTAAGGCGGGTTTAGAAGCCAGTGTGCGCTATCTGGCTGCAGAACTAGGTCCACAAAATATCCGCGTCAATGCTATCTCCGCCGGCCCATCCGCACTTTAGCATCTAGTGCGGTGGGCGGGATTTTAGATATGATTCATCATGTCGAACAAGTGGCTCCCTTGCGGCGCACAGTCACTCAGATAGAAGTTGGGAATACTGCAGCTTTCTTGTGTAGTGATTTGTCCAGCGGAATTACCGGCCAAGTCCTGTATGTGGATGCAGGATATGAAATCATGGGGATGTAGTCAGGCAATAGTTATTTCTGCTTCTTCTCTAGTCCCCAGTCCCTAGTCCCTCTTCCCCAGTCCCCCAAAGTTTATGCAAATCAGCGAACGCCAAGTCAATTTATTAGCCCAAGACGAGTTAAAATTTACGCCTCGCATGGCCTGTGTCCATCGCACTACAGGCGAAACTGACGTCCAAGTCACAATTAATCTCGATGGTACAGGCATTTGCACGGCAGCAACAGGCATTCCATTTTTGGATCACATGTTGCATCAAATTTCCTCCCACGGACTGATTGATTTGGATATCAAAGCCAAAGGAGACTGGGAAATAGATGACCACCACACCAACGAAGATGTTGGTATTACCATAGGGCAAGCTTTAAGTCAAGCATTAGGGGACAGAAAAGGCATTGTCCGCTTTGGTAATTTCTTGGCGCCCTTAGATGAATCCTTAATTCAAGTCGCATTGGACTTTTCCGGACGCCCCCACATCAGCTACGGTTTGGCAATTCCCACTCAGCGGGTGGGAACGTATGATACCCAGCTAGTGCGGGAATTTTTTGTGGCGCTGGTTAATCATAGCCACATGACACTGCACATTCGCCAGTTGGATGGTGTTAATTCCCATCACATTATTGAGGCTACATTTAAAGCTTTTGCGCGAGCAGTGCGGATGGCAGTGGAAATCGACCCTCGGCGAGCGGGAATGATTCCCAGTTCTAAGGGTGTGTTATAAGGTAGTGAAAATTACTTTTTTGGTGACACTAAGGGTGTCAATTAACTACTCCGTTTGCAATAATTGACAAACCTGGTGGTGATGGTTATCCTCAATCCACTGGGTAAGCTGTAATTCATACCAACGTTGCCTGATAATTGGTGATTTAAACGAGATGAAGTCTGTTACAGACACTCCTGATTCTCAATTGAAGACTAGAGACACTCAGCCAGTTGTCCTCACTTCTGAATTGCGAAAAGTCTATCGCACTGGCTTTTGGCTAAATCAAAAAGTCCCATCTCTCAAAAGTTGTTCTTTAACGGTTTACAAGGGGGAAACCTTTGGACTACTAGGACCAAATGGTGCTGGTAAAACCACCCTGTTAAAATTGTTGCTGGGAATCATCCGTCCCACCTCCGGGCGGGGATTATTGTTGGGTAGGCCTCTAGGCGATCGCACTGTCAAGCAAAGCATCGGTTATCTCAGCGAAAATCCCTATTTGTATGAATATCTGACTGGTTGGGAATTTTTGCAGCTAGTCGCTGGTTTATTTCAAATTCCCACCAGCATTCAACGCCAACGCATTCCCCAACTGCTGGAATTAGTCGGTTTATCTGCAGCGGATGCCCGCAAAAAGCAGATGCGCCGATATTCTAAAGGTATGCTCCAGCGTGTCGGTATGGCACAGGCGCTAATTAACGATCCAGAATTAGTGTTTCTAGATGAACCAATGTCTGGCCTTGATCCTGTGGGACGCTACCAAATGCGTGAAATTATCTTATCGCTTAAGGCTGCAGGTAAGACAATTTTTTTCAATAGCCATATTCTTAGTGAAGTTGAGCAAATTTGCGATCGCGTTGCTATCCTCGCTCAAGGTGAATTAATTTGTGCTGGTTCTCTCAATGAACTTTTAGGAACTAGCAGCACATATCACGTCAAAGGTCAAGGTGGTGATTGGCAAATTATCAAAAAATGGATACCTGACCTAGTATTTCAGCCTGATGGTTCTTGGCAAGGTACACTACAAGACGATTACTATGATTTTCTAGCTAGTCTCCGTCTTATGGAAGGACAAATCATCACGATGAATTTGTCGCGGATTTCTCTAGAAGAGTTTTTTATCCAACAAATCCAACAACAAAATAAGTCAGTTAAGTAATGTTGTTGGCAAATGATTGTCAACTGCAAATGATAGACTGTTGAAACTGCTCATTCTATCAAATTCAGGGATACGAAAAAAGAAATTATCCAATATATAGGGTGTGTTACTTAGTTAATACACCCTATATATTGGATTTGGTAAAGTAGGTCAGACAAGCTGACAAATGATGAAATTCAACATTTTCGGTTTGACTCACCCTACAAATTCAATATTTTTTGAATTTTCAGTGCCTAACTTCAACTAAAAATGTGAAAGTAATAACACAGAACAATAGATTATTTTATGCTTTGCTGCTAATATTATTCAGCTACTCCTGCATCAAATAAATTGTACCTTGGATTACTATTGATTTGTGCCCAAACTAGAAAAATATCATTCATGTCACAATAATCTGAATAATTAGCCTATATTTAAGCTAAATATTAGATATTTTGTCCAGAATAAACACATGAAAAAAATCGCCTTTTACTCAGCACTCAAAATTCATGACTCAGAGCATTTAATCTAGTTAAACTTTAAGTTAATTTCACTAAAAATTTAAATTTAGTAAGTAAAACTATTCCGGAATTTAAAGTTTTTGTAAGAAAATAAGAATGTCGGGGAACTTGAATACTTAAGTATAGTCAAGATTAAAATGTTTAAGCAGTACTTTAGCAATAGTCGTCTCAGAGTCTCAGGTAAATATGCTTAATATAGGTTGGCTGAAATTCCTCACCCACTCAGTTATGGGTGTGGCTTTGTTAACATCTGTCAATATTGCTGTGCCATCTGCTAGCCTAGCTCAGAGACCATTAGCAACACCTCAAAAACAACCAGTAACACCTCCGGTTCAGCCAGTACAATCAAATACAGTTTTAGATACTAATTATACATTAGGTGGTGGCGATCGCATACGTGTAAATGTTTTTGAAGTACCAGAATATACAGGTGAATACCAAGTTCCTCCTGGTGGAGCGATCAACCTACCGTTAATTGGTAGCGTATCAGTGCTGGGGCTAACAACCGAACAAGCGGCTGATGAAATTTCCAAAAGATACGCCCGCTTTCTCAAGCGTCCGCTGATCTCAATCAATCTTTTAGCATCTCGTCCCATCAATATTTTTGTCGCGGGAGAGGTGACACGTCCAGGAGCCTACACTCTCAGCTTAGAAGGAGGTGCGGGAAACCAGCCAGGTGTACAATACCCAACCTTATTAGCTGGATTGACGATCGCCCAAGGTGTGACATTAGCGGCGGATGTGACTCAAGTTCAACTAAGACGTAAGATAGGACGCTCTTCTGAGCAAACAGTCACTCTGAATTTGAAGGAACTGATCCAGACTGGTAGGATATCACAAGATATTACTTTACGCGATGGAGACACAATTGTTGTACCCACTGCCACTACCTTTAATTTAACAGATGCAAGAAATATATCTTCGGCTAACTTTGCTGCAGATAACACCAAACCCCGCACAGTATCAATCATTGGTGAAGTTCGCCGTCCTGGATCATATCTTGTGAGCGCAGGTGGCACAACTGGCGCACCAGGGCAAAATGGCGCAAACGTTGTTAGTGTGGCAAATATCACCACAGCAATTCAACTAGCTGGGGGAATTACGCCACAAGCAGATGTGCGAAGTCTCAAGATCAGGCGCCCTACACGCTCCGGTACAGAACAAACTATAGATATCAATCTCTGGCAACTTTTGCAGAGCGGTGATGTCAATCAAGACATAATTGTGCAAGACGGAGATACAATTATTGTGCCGACTGCAACTGAAATTAACGTGGCAGAAGCTACTCAATTAGCTACTACGTACTTTCTCCCCCACAAAAATTACAGTTGGTGTGGTAGGCGAAGTTAAAAAACCAGGCTGTGAGATCTAGTACCAAATAGCTCTTTAAATCAAGCACTGCTAGCGGCTGGTGGATTCAATGATGCTAGAGCCAAAAGCGGATCTGTAGATTTGATTCGTCTTAACCCTAATGGTTCTGTCACCAAACGGATAGTAAAAGTAGATTTTGCTCAAGGAATTAACGAGCAAACAAATCCCATACTTCGTGATAATGATGTTGTGGTAGTCAACCGCAATGGCATCACCCAAACTAGCGATACCTTAACTACAATAGCAAATCCATTAGGTATTATTGTGAATCTATTTAGGTTATTTGGACTATAGTTCAATTAGCGACTGGGGCATTGGGCATAGGGCATTGGGCATAGGTGACTTTTCTCCATAACGCCACTTGCTATATGCCTCTTAACCCTAGTCGAGCAGTGGCTCCCCCATGCCCTAAAACTCCATCCCGCAAGTGGCGTGGAGTTTTTTATCCCGGAAGGCTGCTGATGATCGGCTGGTTAACAGAAAATGGCAGATTCTATGCAATTTCACGTTGGCAAATATCGGCGCAAAGCATCCTACCTCAAAGGATTACTCTGTGGCTTGACTTTAGCTGTGGGTTGGTCTGTGGGAATTCCCGCAACTTTAGCCGCCCAAAAGGTTACAATCCGTTTGGGTCCATTTCAGCAAGAAATAGCGATCACCGATTTACAAAAATTTGCTAAAACTGGAAAACTGCCAGACAATTTGCAAATGTATAGCTCCTTTTTGACGCCCCAAATTCGCGAATTGTTCAATCGGCGTTTACAAGTAGATCCAGCAGTGGCGGATAAATTCGTGGATGAGCTGATGCGATCGCCTACTGGGAATAAATTCATTACATCCTTAGGTGTAGCTATCCCAGGTAGCACAGTAGAAAGCCTCCAGACAGCTATCAACCTGAGTCTTCGTCAAGTTAACGGTTTAACTGTAGTTGGCTTCTTGCAAGCCTATCCAGGGGATAATGTAACTATAGATGCGACCAAAGCTATGCAAATAGCCCTGGAATTTAATGCCAACAACTTG
>CAVYXS010000194.1:0-35644 GCA_963772205.1 uncultured cyanobacterium | reverse complement strand
TGACAGGTACTTCGTTTGGTCTTAAATCGTTAGGGTAGATGGTTTGAATATCAGTAATCATTGGGTAAACCATACCGATATCTGTGTCGATGCCTGCGTCCGTCAAGTAGCTAATTGTGGCACAAAGGGACGCAAGATTATCGCTTCTTACCCGTAAATAAATCGTTTGACAGCCATTTTCCAGCAAGGGACTCATTCTGTCACAGATGCTAGCACCGCTTACAGTGCCATCTAATTCTAGGGTTTGAGGAGTGCGAACCTGATTTAACCATTCCGTCAGTAAAGGACGGTTCAGCAGGTGACGGCTTAAACCTGGTGATTCGATGTCGCCACTGCGGTCGTCTAAGCAACTAGAGCAGTTGCAGCGACAATTTAAAAGCATCCGGCGTTCTACCCCTGCTTCAAATGCTTTACGTGCTTCAGGTAACGAAGCACCATATTCGGCTTCGTAAATTTCAAGTAAACGTGTTAACTCTGGATAGGGCGGTGGTTGTTTGTCACGCCTAGCTTTAACTACTTTGCGGTAAAGTAGTGCCGATGCTTCAGTAAATGTAGGGTCACGTCCTAGCTGTTCAGCACACCAGGGAAGAAAATCGTGGTTAATTTCCCGAAAAATACGCCAGTTAACCAGAGGTGTATCGCCTAGTTGCTGAGTGTAGTCGGGAATAAAAACCCGAAAGATAGCTTTGAGTTGAGTTTGGCGCATAGGTATACCTAGTTGTTGCCGTACCTGTGCCATTAACTCTTCTATTTTCTTTTGGCGATCGCTAGATTTACCTTCTGCTATAATTTGATTTGCTCTAGTTGCACATCCTTCTAACCAAGACTCAGGTTGTGCTAATAAATGACGCAAAAAAGCTTCCTCTTGGGCAGTAGTACAGCGAGTCATTTTGTTGGCAAGGGTTGTCCAGAATTTATCGGCATGGTTGCGTAGCAAGTCATGGGTTGCCCGCATTACACCAATACCCCCCATACCAATTTCGTACAACCAAATCCGATCAGCCGCCATTCCCTCAAAGTCAGCGTGTAACTCAGTCCAGGCGGCAACGTAATTTAGTGCCTCAACACCTGCAACTTCCTGTGCTACAGACTTTAAAGCTAGAGTCAGACTATACTGAAAGCTGTCCCGTAAGTATTGCTGATAGTGCAATCCACCGTTATGAATTTCTGCATACAGATTCACAAATATTGATAAGTAATCATTGCCACTATCTATTAATTGGTAAACAGCTTTTTGATTTTTCTGGGACAACTGCTGTATTCCAGTGATTGCTTCTTTTAACCAACGGTCAAACTGATTGTTACCACGAGTAAACCAATCACGCAGCCCTTCAGGTGTTCCTCCTTCTCCACCACACCATCTATCTGCCATAGTCAGCAGAACATTAACAAGATATTCAGCAGCAAAGTAGTTTGCCTGATATTCAACCGTGAGAACACTAACAAAGGCATGGTGGATGGCATGGTAACACAGATTTTTCTGTGTCGAAGCAGAAAATTGGAGCTTTGTTAGCAAATCGGGATTGAGGTCAAAACAAACTCCCTCCGTCAATATCTGGTATCCTAAAGCACAGTTACTCAGGCTCTCCTCGTCTGCTGTAAAACCCACGACTCCACGAATTTCTTCAGCTGGTGAATTGTGGAATTTAATCGTGTATTCACTTCCCAAAATAATTCGCTGCACATCTAACAAATTAAGATTTGCAGTTTCGTCACTGTGAAAAACAACCCGTTGTATTAATTCTTGCCCTAATGGGTCGCAGGTAAGGGAAGAATGACCAGGTTTAAGGGTATATGCGGGTGTGGGAGTATCACCTCGAACAGGGCGAATTGCTACTGCACTGATAGCGTTAGCTGAACAGGAGTGGGCTAATGATTGTGTATCTTGGGCTGCATTTTCAGATGTACGGCTTTCAGATAACTCTCCTGTTTCTGGGTTACACCACCAAAATGATGAGTTATAGTCTCGACTAAACTGCTTAGGCTTAATTGCAGTGGGACGATATAAATTCAAAAAGTTGGTACTTTTTTTACTAATGTCAACTTTCTTTAGCGCCCGTGTTGGCAAGTTAACTGTATTTGGAGGGTAGTTTAAGGGGCTAATTTTATAATACTGATTAATGGCTATTCGGGAAGGTTCTCCATCAGAAATTTCTGGTGGTATCCAAGTTGAACCCTCGCCACCGCGAAATGTTACATTACCTGGGATTGTTTCGCTCACTGCCAAACTAATACTTTCGGAGTTAGGCTTTTTATTGGGGTTGTTATTATCGGGACGGTAGTCAACTTGCACCTCTGGCAAATTAATGTCAGAAAATAAATTCTCTGGTAAGTGCTTGGATAACAAATTTCTCAATTCTTTGGAATTAATGCGCTGCGTTTCTTCGCGCTCAAACTGCGGATTTACTCCCTTCATTAAGCCTTCGTAGAAAATTTGGCACAAAAATCCTTCTGACTTATCGTCAAGTACCTGTTTTATGGCATCATCTGGGATTGCAAAAGTTTGTTGGAGATAATCTTTAAATTCCAGCAACACTCCAAAATCGACACTTTGCTCCATTAAATACTTGTACCCCTGCCGAGATAAATTATCAAGTTCGAGGTAAATTCCTGTACAACTTGCCCGATAAGCTAACCAATCAAAGAAAGCGTAAAACCCATGAATTCTTTGCAGGTATCGGTTTTGGGAATTGAGAGGAAGTTTTTGGAAAGTAGGGTCTGTAAGTATGTGTTCGTTACGAAACAAAAATAAATCAGTAGATTTATAGGGACTGAGTACTGTAACTACAATCGGTCGTGTGCCAACTTTCCGCCCTCCCCGACCTTTACGCTGTACAAAACTAGCGACATTTGCAGTTGCTGTGTATTGTAAAACACACATTAATGCTTCGTCATCGTAACCGACTTCTAATGCAGTTGTTGTAATTATTAAGTCATCATCAGGCTCGATAGTAATTGAGCGATCGCTCCCCGTTTTCCGTTTAATATGTAGAGATTCTTGACGTGCCTTATCTTTCTGGCTGAGTACCCACCAGCACTCTCCTGCTTGGAAATATGGACAATTTAAATCTGGAATTTTACTGTTATGGCAATTACAGTTACAACTAAAATTGGCACCAAAGAAATTAGGAAAAAGTTGCCGATTAAATGGTGGATATCGATAGGCATATAATGGAATGTACCTAATTTGCCTTTGATCAAGAGGTGTTTTTTGCGATTTATATCTTTCTCTTTCTCTGCGTTGTTCTGGTTTTATTTTCTCAGCATCTTCCATCTGGTATAACCAGCGACCTGCAATGTCTAAAGACTGGACAAAGCCAAATGTGCGGTAGCGCTTGAGGTCTGAATCTGCGGATGGTTGCGGCATAGTGTGTAAGACGCACATCGCCGTTTGAATTAAAGTTGAAATTACAGCAGTATCTTCGTTATCCTCAGCCCGAACAAATATATAGCGTTCGGCACCAATCGTCTGCATTTCATTATCTTGAGGGTATACCCGTTTTATGCGAGGAGCAGGTATACCAGATAACTCCGACAGAAATTCAATTGGCTCTGAAATAGTAGCACTTAGTCCAACAAATGCTAAATTGCTTTGTTCGTTGCGATGCTGCTTACCCAAACGAATCCTTGCCATTAACCGTCGCAGTAGGAGTGCTACTTGAGTCCCAGCAGTTGAAGTTTGTAGGTGAATTTCGTCTAACATCACTACCGTTGGCGCACAAAACTGATCGTTACCAAACAGGTATTGATATTTTGTTGATAACAGTCGTCGATGAAGTGATTCTGTCGTAGCAATGAGCAAATCGGGTGGATGTTCTGCCATGACATCCCTAGAAAATTTTATAAAGGGATAATGCTTATCACAGATAGGGCAAACTAAAGTTTTGCAATCCGTAGGATGGACAAGCAGTCGTTGTTTATCAGTTTTGCAAGCTTTGTCTTCTGTTCCAACGCAGTAAGCAAAAGGTGATAGATAACCTGCATATTCTTCGCTAAAAGTCCAGCCCCTAACTTGGGAAAGCCATTTTTTTTGTTCATCACTTGTGACTTGAAACTCATTGAGTTTGTAGCCTGCTGCACCACTTTCTACCCCAATTGTCAGTTGTGGAAGATTGTACTTTGCTAGGACTTGGTTGAGATAAAATAATACTTCAATAAAATCAGTCAGTTGATTTTCAGACAGTGCAACCCGTGGGTAAATGCAAATCGCTTTAACCCCTTCTCGCCCGCGCAAGCAACGTTCCAACACCATCTTAGCTAGTACGGGTAAAAAGAAGGCGTAGGTTTTACCGGCTCCTGTGCTAGCAGTAACTACAACGCCTTTTTCGATACCTTCTTGTGCTTTTAACTCGATTGCTTCGAGAATTCTTTCTAAAGTTCGTTTTTGGAAGCCACTCATCTGGCGTAGCTTCGGGAGATAGGTGTCAATTACCTCTAAAATTAGGTTTGCTGTTCGCTGTTGCTCTGTATCACCACTAAGTAAAGGTGTCATGCAGCTTTGTACTGCTATGTTCCTTCGAGGTACGCGACGAGAAGCGACACTAAACTTAATATCTGCCACTAAACGCTTGCTATTGCTGATGCGGTGCGCTACTTTGAGGTTGTTTTCTCGAACAATTCTTTGACGGAGTTTTGATAGCAACCTTACAGTTTCTGCGATTCGACTGCGAAAAATCCAGCCATCAGGAGATTTTACTTGGTTAAAGCGGATAATTTGCAAGTCCTGTGCAAGTTGCTCTAAAGCTTTTCTGAGTGCTTCTGGTTTTTCTTGAGGAGTTAACTCAATGTCTTCGGAGGGTTTGAAGTTATCAATTACTTCAACCCCTGCCATTGTTACATCGTAAATACCATAGGCAACTTGTTCTGCTTCGCGTTGTTCAATAAACGTCAGAACTTCATCAGCCAGTCGTTTAATCGTGTCAGGGTGTAAGCTCATGGTTTTTTAACTGTAAGGTAGATGAACCTAGTAAGCCAGAATTGGCTAATTTCGCATCGAATTGCAACGCTTTAGCTAGCGTCAAATTTTTTTCTGCCCATATTTGAACGGGCTACCCTGCGTTGTTCCAGAAGTTCATCATGTAGTAAATTGTGCTTTTCAGAGTCTTGCCAATCCCTAATCAATCGCTTTAGTGCCACATTTACGATGTCTTGTACGCTTGGGGCATCGCTAATTCGATTTGGAGCAAGCATTTGCTCGAACGAGTGTCTAATTGTGTACAACTGGGCATAAATTTCATCTGGAATCCGTGCTTGATGGGGCAATGGTTTTACCGCCGCTACGTGTCTGACACCAGCATAAATACACACAGAACATTTTTGCTACCATGTATGCTTGTATGCAAGCTTGTGTCAAAATGAAATTAATTTATAGAAGATAACGATGTTTGAACTTGTCATAAAAGGCGTTCCCATACAGCGTGGTCTTTTAGGGGAACATATTAGCTATGTTGCCAGCATTACTTTTGGCGACATAGCTCGACTGCTAAATGACGGTCATCTCTATATTCCGAACATTCCCGAATTACCAGATTTTGCCCAACGCAAACTGAACGCGACGCGAGTTAAGGCGATCGCTCGGTATATTCTGGAGACTTATCAAAATGGAACTACGTTTTTCCCGCCGATTTGCGTTAACGTTCAGCCATCGCCAACTTACAGAGATGGTAATATCTATCTTCCTTACCATTCGGTTAGTTTGCGTTTAACCGACGGTCAGCATCGATGCTATGGTATTCGCCAAGCATTGCAAGACATACAGGCGCAAGAGTCGGAGTATGCCATTATCCTTTCACAATTAGAAATTGGCGTGTTGATATATGCAGGACTGTCATTAGAAGAGGAACGCCAAGCTTTCCGCGATCAAAACCTATTAGTCCAAAGACCAAGTGTGTCGCTATCCCATGCCTTTGACAAGCGATCGCCCACGGTTTTAATCGCCAAGGACTTGATCTGCCGAGTTCCTCAGTTTCGTGACAATGTGGAGACGGTGGAAAACGGCTTAGGTAAGCACAATCCCAAGTTACTGACCTTATCAACCTTAGTCACCGCTACTCAACGCATGTTCCCCAATTTAAAATCTCAAACCGATTTGGAATCTCTGATTGATTGGGCGACAACATTCTGGGCAGCAACCGCAAGCATTATCCCTAACGATCCTTGGAGGATGATGAATAAACAGGAACGGGCTACCCAAAGACAGGAATTAGTAGCAGTCAGTGCTGTTGTTTTTCAAGCCTTGGGTATGTTAGCTCATGATTTGTTAGTAGAAAGAGTTCCGGCAGAAGATTTGGTTAAGTGGTTGAGTGGACTGCAACAAATAGACTGGCAGCGCGACTCCCAATTGTGGCGAGAACGAGGAGTAACCCAAGTTGGCGCAAGTGGAGAACCAATCATTTCCAACACAAAGACAACTGTTGATGCTTGCCATCGGGTTTTGCGTGAATTTGTCGGTATTATTTCGATGAGCAATGTATCGTGAAGGTGTCAAGTATCTCCCGAAGTCCGCGCAGTTATTAAAGACAACCTATTCTTACCTCTTGATTCTTCACCCAGCTAAATACTCCCGCAGCGCACGTAGCATACTTGCACTACCTTTACTGTTAACTAAAAGAATCGGTGCAAGATGCGATGGACGATTCGCTTCAATAAAACCTGTGGCTGCGTGTTTAGCACTAGCTGTTACCATCACAATAATGTCAGAATTCCTCACCCACTGACGCAGCCTATCGTTACCTCCCTTGTCATAGCTGAGATAAACTGTCACTTCTTTACAAGCTGCTTCTAAAATACTTTTTACTCTGATTGCTGCGGTTTCTGTCAGGGTGTAAATAAGAACAGATTTACTCTTGAGTTTTTGAAAAACATTCGCCTCAACTTCCAGGTTTTGCTCGACTAAACTGGCTTGTTCGCCAAGGAAATCTGGAAGCGATTCTCCTAAGTGTAAATCTTTTACCAAAGCGCGAAAGATTCCCCTTTGCACTTCATCAATACGTTCTGTAAAACGGCGTATAGTTTCAGCCGTAGCAAATAGAAGTTGTTCGCGCTTTTCTGGGACTGGGCAAGGGTATGATATTAGTACATCTATTAAATCAAGCATCCAATCAACTTTTTTGGGTGAGGCGAACCTGTCCCAAAGCTCCAAAGCATAGTCTACAATCTCGGTATATTTTGCTGTATTAACTCCTAAAGTTAAAATAGCGATCGCTAAATCATTGAACAAAACCAAATCAACATCCCCACCCTCTGTACTCAGGACTAGCAGTTCTAGCAGTGAGCGATAAAGGTTGAGAAACTCGCCACGGGGAAATTGCTCATCTTTCTGAAAAAATCCCAGCAAGTAGGGAAGCGCATCGTGCAGGACAGACTCAGCTGTTGAGCCTACTTTATTTAACAATTCGTCAAATTCTGCCACCGCCTGTGGTTGCGTCAGCAAACTAGTGACATTCCACTCGGCAGAACCCTGGCGTGCAGTGTATAACGCTCGTTCCCAGGTTGGCTTTTTGTCAAGTTGCGATAACCACTCCAACCAATTCGTTGGGACAGATAAAGCTGTTGGGGTGTCTTTTGTTGTACCTTCCTGGCTTCCCCGCAGTTGAGTAAGAAAATCTTGGTTCCAGCGTACCTTCAGCAAGGCTGTTTGCTCGTCAGCAGTCAACTCGTCAAAGGCTTGCAATACAGCTTTTTCCACTGCCAAAGTTTGCAACTCGTAGGCGCATTGAAGGAGCAAGCGAACTTTCTCTTTCGACGACGGAGCATTACAAAGCAATGAAAATGCTTGGTCGAAGTCTCCGTTTTTGGATAGCTGTTCGGCTTGTTGCAGGGGGTCGCCTTCGCTGTTCGGGGTAGCATCTCTTAGCAGTGCAGCTAACCTTTGCAAATAGCTGCGGTGAGTTTCTTCAACTTCCCCAATTGCCAGCAGTTCGTCTCGAAGTGCAGGTTTCGTTGGTTCTCCACCCACCGCCAGCAGCATAAATAATTTCAATACTTCCGGGATTTTACTGCCTGCACGGACAGCAAAAAGATTGTTGTAACGCGGGAAAATTACTTCTTGGAAATAGGCTACAGCACTGCCTGGGGCGTTATTGTCCTCAAAATGTTGTAGTTCAGTGCGGTATACTGCTCTAAGTAAGGCTTTGGTAACGGCGAAGGGGCGGCGAACCTGCAAAAGATTGCCTAGTTCCGGGAGGGTAAGCAACTCATTCCATTGCTCTAGTTCTGCTAAGAGTTGCACCCGCAGAAACAGAAGATTCAGCGCATCCAGACGATGCTGGTCTACAAGGTATTGTAGTGAGTTTTCCGCAGAAATGCGATCGCCTGCTTGCAGTGCCATGTAAAAGTCCCGCAGTACGCGACCTGTGGGACGGGGAATATCTGCGACCCGTTTCACCCGTCTCTCACTCACTTGGCGCATCCGTTCTAGTGCTTCCCAAACATCCGTCGCCTGTCCGCACAGTTTGACCGCAGCACCTCCAGTAAATTCGTAAACTGCTAATTCTATAGGGTCTTGGGGGTTTAGTTGCGCTCTTTGTCCGCGAAATGTCGAATATGTGGGGCCAACAAACGCCATTAATTCTTCACTTAAACGGCGTAATTGGCGTTCCGAAAGGGCGATGGCGTACCAATCTACACTCTCGGAACGCCAGCAGGGAAGAATTGTTGGCTGAGGTTCGCCTTTGATTCAACAACTCGACCCAAGGACGGATTTTGGCTTGTTTTCCTTCGCCACGTTCAATCTTGCCAAGGTCAAATTTGTTGTCAGTGCCAAAAAACTGCTCTAGGAAGTGGCGGATATCTGCATTGCTAGCATTAGTCATCGCTTTTGAATATCACATATTGGCATTGTATAAATGCGGAAGATTTATATCACGCAGAGGCGCAGAGATTATAGGGGGTTTTAGATTTCAATACATAAAATTTCATTCCATGATTCAGCAACGGCTACTTTTTAAATTACGAATTACGAATTACGAATTATGAATTACACCCCATCGGTTAGTAAAAATCAACTGTTGTTCAGCGATCGCTTCTGGGGATGTTTCATAAGTTACAACTTCCTCATTGATTGTAATACCGTTGTAGGTGAAGTTCATCGAACCTGCAAGATAATACCCATCTCCCAGGATACCTTTTGCGTGGAGTTCTTCGGTAATGTGGAATCGCACGGGAACGTCCTGATAATCAGTTCTGACTTTGATTTGTTCAATAAATCTGTGGTTGTGAGAGTCGGGACGGGTAGCAATGTGTACAGTCGTTCCCCGTTCGGCTAGGGTGGCGAGGACTTGGGAGAGGCGAATGCGGGAACGACTCCATGAGGGTTCTAAGCATAGGAAGGTGTTGGCGGTGTTATCGATAACGGGGATGTCAGATATCCACGGGGAAACAAGCCACACGCATTGGCTGGGGGTGATAAGTTCGGCGACGAAGATTGTTTGGAGTAAGTCAGGGATTTGGCGGGAACTTAGACGGGAGTGAATATAGCGGGAAGGCATTTAATTTTATTCAATTTGAACAGATTCTTGTTGTAAATTTTGGCACGAGCGCAAATATTCTAGAATCAGCAAGCGTAAGTAATCGAGCATTCTAATATAAGCTTTTATTTGCTTGTAGTCTCCATCGGTGACAAAGTAAAATTGAGCAATAGCAGGAACATCAAAGACGTGCATAGTTTGTAAACGCTCAATAGCCTGCTGTTCATTTTCAATCCTACCCCTTGCCTGAATTTGACTGGCATAGCCTCGGATATCAACTGTTAACAGTTCCATTTCCTCTAAAACAGTAAATTCTTCATCAGAAGTGGGTGATAGAGAAGCTAATTTTTTTCGTTCTTCTTTGGTGTTTTTATAATCGTCAGTTAACTGCTGTAATAGATGAGTGATGTAGTTTCTGGTGATTTCAGGGTTTTGAGTATTGAGCGTTGCTTTAGTCATCATTTACTCCATAAGTGACTATTTTTTCAACACCAAAATTATCGTGACGTACAATTAAATATTCATTTCCTTTTCGATAGACTGCTGAACCATCTTGACGATATCCTGTTTTCGGAACTCTGACTGCTCTTTTTTTATTGAAGCTATGGGCTTTTCGCAGATATTTCAATGGCTCGAATTCTTTTCTGGAAGCATGATCTAAAATACTCTGAGCTACGCTGATATAGGTAGAAGCATCCCACTCAGCCAGATACTGCTTTATTTCTGCTACTTCCGCCTCGGTGTATCCTTCATATAACTGGGCTAGAAAGGGATCTACAGGTGTTTCATCCGGCATCAGTTTTGAACTCTGGTTGGATTAGTCATAATATTTTCACAATGCTTTAGTTCTATTTTGCCTGGATTAATAGGGTAATAGTAAAACGGTCTGGACTCAAGTATTCTGGAGAGTGACAGTATTCGCAGAGATATTCAGATCGTTTTCTTACAAGTCTTCGAGTTTGTTCGGACACCATTTACTTTTGGCTGCTAGTTGAGCGTTAATCAAGGTAAATATTCGCTCAAGTTCGGAAATGCCTACATATTCAGCTTCTTCTTCAGGAGTGAGCGTATCAGCTTTTTTCTTCTGCAACAGTTCTTCAAAGCGAGACTGTAGCTCATCGGTAAATTTAAAAAGATAAATATCACCGAATTCGCTCATCCTGATACCAGAAGACATTAAGGATGAGGGTTGAACCATCAATTGAGTAGTCATTGTGTGTTCACAGTGCCTTTGGTTCTATTGTGCCTCAATTAATCAATGATTATAGCGGTGTGGGTGCGATTGAGTAATTCTTAAATCATTCGATGTCCAGCTTAGTAACTTTTTGATTTTCTTGTTCTGCTAATTTGATTAACTTATCTGTAAAAAATTTACGTCTTGATAGCTGTCCATCTGTATAGGTTGTATTTTTGAATTCAAGAAGAGCAGCATCAATAATAGATATTGCCTGTCTAAAAACTTTGATTAATTTTTCTTCATTTTGAATAATCTTTTGCAGTTCAGAACAATAATTTTCTGATTTCTTTTTATTTGCCAGAGCAAAATTACTATTTGGTGTTGCGATGATTCTAAATATCATTAATAAATGATATTTGTACCATCTTTTGTAATTAAAATCTATTTTTTTGTACTTGAAAAGATTGTCTAAAGAATATAATGCATAACAACTAATATAGTATGGATAGTAACTATGTCCTTCTACAAATATTCTTTTACTGTTTGTTTCATATAATTCGCCATAATACCTATGTGTACTATGAGGTTCACATAAAAACATAGACATAAAACATCTAATTTGAATTGTAATTGAGACTACCTTGCTCTTATCAATTGCAGGCGTTTGGTTATCATATTGCTTAGAACGCCTCTCGTAATATAATCTACTATAGCCACTGAAACTTGCATAGAATTCTTCAAGATATTTTTGAAATGGTAATAGTGATAAAAAAGCTTCTTGCTTAACCTCAGTTTGTCTATTTGTAGCTTTAATTATACTAGTTGTTACTTCTTCATCGCTAGTAACTATAATCTTTATAGGTAAAAATATATTATCATTCAATGATTCTTTGTTGTTATATAAAATATGGCTAGTTTGACAACCGTTAACAATCTGAAAGTCTCTGATAGTGAAATCAGTACCCGTTTTGAGAATAGATTTTGCTACAATTGTTATTCCATTATTAAATAATACAAATCCTCCTCTTCGACTTTCATCATTGATTGTGCCTGTAATCTCTTGATTCACTGGATTATTGCCTTGGAAATCTCTTACATTATCATTAAATAAGTTTCTTAATAAAGTACCGTCATTAGCACATATCAGCTTCAAATATTCTGTGGCTGGTAAAATTCCAATATAGGCTTCATCAACTTTATCAATCTTAGGCAAGATGGTATATTTGTCAAAACTTATTTTTTTATCTACTTTATTGCGGATTTCTTTATAAATAATCTTAAGGTATTCTGCATCAACTGGTATGAATTTGACTCCATTTTCACCACTATCAAATAAACTTGTCTTTCTTAAAGTTTTTTCTCCTGCATCTATTCTTTTACGTAGATTGGAATCATTTTCCCATTTACCAGTTGTTACATAATACATTTCGCAAGTAGGATTACGAGACATATCTATAGATAGATCATAAATATATTCTTTCAAATTTCTTAAATTTTGAATATCTTCGTTGATATGTCCTGATGTATCATTATCAAAAAAACTTTCTACACCAAAAAGAAAGTTGCCAATTTCGGCAACATCGAATTTATTACCTGATTTTGATTGAATGAAAATAAATTTTACATCTAGTCTATGCAATTTTGCTTTTAAATCATCTACTTCTTCATATGAAAAAACCAGATTATCATTCACGATGATGGCGACACCATCAAGAGCCATATCACCCCCACCACCTACACTAATATCTTCCAATGAAAATCTTTCAGGGTATAATCTTGATATTATGCAATAATTTACAAAATACTCAAATAACTTGCTTTGTTCTAAATTTTCAGAAAAATTATATTCTTTACGAAAGTCATGCAAATAAGCCTCGATAATTCTGTCCATGTTTGCTTTTCTCCTTACTTATCAATTCTTAACAATAATCCTAGCTATCAATGAAATAGCTGCATACCTAAGTAGTAAATTTCACTTATGTTATTGTATTATTTCTCTAAGCCTTAACCTCACCGCAAAACTACGGAGATTATGCTGCACCTCCTCCACCAATGGGTATTGCAAAAACCCAAGTTCCATCAGTTCCACTGCTAAACTCAAAATCGCTGACTTCAAATCTCCTCTGGCATTAATAAAGAATAACCTGCAACGGCGGCGATCGCTCTAATATAGCTGATGCTAAATTGTTCTTTTTGTTGGTTAATATCCATATTGTGTTGGATGGTCAGACTTTATCTTCAAGCAGATTATCACTGCACCGTTTCTCGCACCCGTAGCCTCACCCCAAACCCTCGCGGATACCTCTGCACCGCCTCCACCAATGGATAAACCTGCAAAAACCCAAGTTCCATCGGTTCGACTGCCAAACTCAAAATAGCTGACTTTAAATCTCCTCTCGCATCAGGAGGTGCTATCAGCGAAACCGATGCACCTTGCTTAAATGCTTCCTCCACCTGTTCTCGCCAGTCGGGTTCATCCAACCAAACTGTGCGTAGGCATAGCCCGCCGAAGGCATCGCCCACTTGCAAAATATCCAGTAAAATTTCTCTATCAGCATCAGCAACCACAGCAAAAGGATTATAGGAAGATAAGGCGCGAGAACGAATAATATTTCCCCTCGCCCACAACAGCCCATAAATCACTTGAAACCGCCAATGGGGATTAGGCTGCACTAAACCAAGATGCAACAACGCCCGATCCAATTGGTCATCATTGCTGGCGACATAGGCAAACACCCTGGCATCAATTTCAATACCTAAACGTGCTTCTTCCTGATGCCACAAACGAATCAAATCCAGCAGCAGTTTATCGGTTTCTGGGGTACTTCCAGGACGCAAAACCCGTGCGTTAATTGCAGTCATCACCGGATGCGTTACCAAAATCCCCTCAGAGGACAGGACTTTGCGGAGGCGATCGCTTGCTTGTTTTAATTCACTATGTCTTTCGGCTAACCGCACATCAGCCATTACATCGGCAACATCTGCACTGGTTTGGGTTAACTCCAATAACCGCGTCAGTTCCGAGTCCACAATCTCAAAATCCGCAGGTGACAACGCACTCCCCGCCAATCGGAAAAAATTCGCCGGATCAGCAGCATAGCGCCGCAAGATTTCCTCAATCACCCCGCCGCCGCCAATAGTAGATTCAGTTATCCAAATTTCCTCTATTCCCTCGGAAATAGCAGGTGCATCTGGTGGACGCGGGCCAGGATCGATATCTAAAATCAGGTCGCCCAAATCAAAATGAGGACACAATTGCCCGCAAGCATCCAGCAACGCCCCTCCCAAGGTCGCTTTAAAACGTAAAGCTGCCCAAGAATGCCACTCTTCATCAGGTTCTGACCAGAGAATCGGTGCAAGGTCATTTAATATAGTTTGGATGATGTCTGCGTTGGCAAGTGCCAGCAACCTATCATGTACCCTCTGCCGTCCCTGAATTTGTTCCGGTGCAGATTCTCCTTCTTCCAGTAGGGTTTCTTCGACATTCAAGGTTTGGAAGATATTATCCAGAACCCTTGCCATTTCTTGACCCATATTTTCACCCAAAAGCGTCTCAAAAGCTTCAGGTAGGTAGATTTGGTCTGCCAAGGCGCGGGCGGTCGAGCATCGATATATATATTTGATAAAGCCATTCCCGTTGAAAGACATTTGTTAACTCACACAATCTATCATCTGTCAATACCCGATGTCGGAAATATGCCGTGCGAAACGCCCGAATTTTCTCTTGATTGGCATCGCTGGGACTAATGTTGAAATTAGGCGGAATCCGAAAGCGAAATACTAGACCATCAACAGATTGGGAAAATCCCACAGCCGCAGGACTACCATCCTGGTTCTGGGTGAAGCGAATTGTCGTATCGAGTTCCTGGCCATTGTCGAAGCGGATGTTAGCATGGGAGGCGATCGCAAACCGCCGCACTTCCACCGGCGATTGTTGAGTGTGAGTAAAACAACAAACTTCTGTGATAATTTTGCACCACGGGGAACCTTGAGACAGTTCAAGTTTTATTCCTAAGTCGGGTGGTATAATTTGACTGCGCCATTCCAATTGGGCGTTAGAGGTAATTGAAATATTAGCCGGAACTTGAGTAGGATTTATTGCCCAAGGGCGAATGCAGCGAATATCTACAACTTGCCCATCTTCCCATAATTGAAAATACCCTGCTTCTTCAAATTCAGCACAATAGTCTTCTACGGGTAAAATTTGTTCTGTTTGTTGCAAATCTGGCGGTGCAATCCAGTGAGTTGCATAGATATGCTGCACCCCAAAGCGGCGCGTCGCCCTGCCTGGAGTAAAGGTTTTCAGGGCTTGGACAATGGGCATGGGGTTAATATCTGGCTCATCGTTGCGCGTCTGTGCTGGTGTAGTAATCGTTACTTCTGGCAACAGCAGGTCACTAAATAAATTCGGGGGAACAAAATCAGGTAATGGGTCACGGGTTTGATAGTCTTTGTCTGATTCATCTTGCTGAATGGGAAGGCGTTTCCAACCAGACTCTAAACGCCGTAGCAAAGTCGGAAGTACCGCCATCATCAATGACCTGGGCGGTTCCCAAAGAACTGCTTCGACTTCATCTTTAGTAAGGTGTAGTGCTGATTGCAGATATGTTTCTAAGTTGCGTTGTCCTGCTTCTGTTTCCAGGATGTTTTTGATTAGTTCTATTTCTAGTCGTTGACGATTAATTAAGTAGAAATCGGTACTAGCAAAGTCTCTCCAGACACTTCCTTTAGTTGCAGCTAATTGCCGTCCAACCCAATCCATAAAGGCGAAAACCGCTTGAATGCGAATAACATAGCGGTTGGCAATGGGAAGCGATCGCTTTTCTAAAACTGGGTTAAACAGCATATCGTAGCCTTGATAGGCAATGCGATCGCGTCCGTAATCAGAAAGCACCACCACCGTCCAAGGTCGCATACTTCTGCGTCGTCCCGCCCGTCCCTTCCTTTGCAAGAAAGATGCCATATCTCGCGGCGCTTTGTGCTGGATGACACCTCCAACTTCTGGGTCGTTAAATCCCACTTCCAGGGATGCAGTAGCAACAATCACGTCTGCATTTGGCGTAACTCCAGTATCTTGGGAACTGGTGCGTCCAATATTCAAAGGAAGTTGCAAACCGTGACCGATTTCTTCACACAATAGCCAGGATTGTGCGGCAATCAGCCTTTCTCTACCATTAGTTGCACTATGCGATCGCAAAGCTGCTAATGGCTGTCTTCCTCGCAAGGGACGACCCCAACTGTCTCGACCTTCGGCATCTAAAAGGTTGTGGAATAAGCGATTGGTAACATCTAAGTCATCAGTGAAGGCGAAAACACGGGAACCATAGAAACCTTTGCTAGGCGGGTCTTCAGATGGGTCGAGTACACGCCGCAGCAGCATCGCTGTTTGGATGCTAGTAGATAAAAGACTTGTCCCTGATACTGGGTCGCCCCTGAGAACCAATTGATACTCCATTCCTTCAGCAATTTGGTCTTCACCAGGAGAAATTTCCTCCACTGAACCAGGGTTTAAACCTGTAAGTTGACTGAAAAATTCTGCTGCACTTTCTAGGGTTGCTGAAAGTCCAGTAAATTGGACTTTCTTGTTAATGATTTTATGCCAACGGCGCAGCAGGTAAGCAACTTGTGCGCCGTGGATACCTGTATAAGTATGCACTTCATCCAACAAAACTATCTGAGGCTTTTTCGCCGCCGCGATGCCAAATACATGACCGTAACGGGAGTCTCCCATAGACCGATTTAGCATTTCTGTGCTAGTGAAAACCAGGTCTGGGGGAGTTTTCGCCATGCGATCGCGTGTCAAAATTACTTCATCTTCTTGGATAACAGCACTACAGGATGGGTTGAGACAAGAAAGTTTTTCTCTACCAGCTTCCACATCAGCCCGCCGCCAAGATAGCGCACCCTCGCATCTAGGACACCGCAGGTAAGGACAAGTAAACCCACCACTTTCAGGTTTCCATTTATCCTCTACCCGATCCAAAGTTGCGCTTCTGGGAGTTAAGCCAAAAAATGCACCAATGAGAATTTTACGCTTACCTTCTGCTTTGAGGACAGCATCAAGACGACGTGCTTCTTGATAGGTTTCAGAAAATTGGTCTTTGAGAAGTTCGTTACGGGGATAAATTGCCAGTCCTTTACTCCAATACTCATCCTTTTTCAACAAACTTGCAATATGCGCCAATGCTGGTAAGTAAAAAGATAAAGTCTTCCCCGTTCCTGTCCCAGCACAGACAATCATCCCGCGACTTTTTGTGCTGTTTAAATCCCGCAGCATCCGGCTTGTAGCGCGTAGCTGGAAGTCTGCAAGTTGAACCTCACCGCGATCGTTAGAACGCAGTATCGCTGTAACGGCTTTTTGCTGTATGGGAGTTAGCAGTCTGTCTGCTTCCAACTGCTGAATTACTGCTTCTGGCGTAATATATCTTTTGGGATAAATTCTCGGACGGATTTGTAGGCGATAATCAGCAACTAAGGTAGGAGATGTTTGCCAATTATTATTCGGGAACAGTTGGCGAAGACGGGCAAATAATCTCACCGCTTCCGCCATTCGGGTGCGGAAAAGGCGGCGACCTCTAAGGTTAAATTCAAATAATAATCGCCGTTCCAGCATTTCATTAATTAAATCCCACATCTCGATATCAGACTCATGATTATTCAGCAAGTCTGCTGCCATTTCTGAAATTTCTTCCTCCACAAATCCCCCATCCACAATTCCCCAAGTGAGGAGTGTTATTTCCTTCATCTCTAGCAAATTTAGGAATTGTTGAATTAAGAAATTTATCGAGACATTCATAAATATAACAATGTAGATAATTAAAAGTTTGTAGTAAGGACTTTAGTCCTAATAAAATGACTATAACCGCTTACTACAAACTAAAATTTTAACATAATTTGATGTATTTCTACCAACTTACGTATCATTCTTAATTTATAAAGGTAGATTATGAACTGATTTCTACTAGCAAATTTATGAAAATCTGCAAAAATACACGTTTATCATTAGTCTTTTTATATCTGAAACAGATTGTAACTTTCATTTAATTCAAGCGAATACGTAAGGAGCTAATGAGTCCATGCTGAATTAGCCACTCTTTTACTTCTGGAGTTAAAAGGTCAATAGTTGCCCCATAAGTAGCAGCATTTTTAAGAAAATTTTGTACATCTTCAGGTATTTGGTCTGAACTCAGACTAGCTAAAGATTGTCGCAATTCGTCAATTAAATTATCTATTCTATTAAATTCTTCACTATTCTTGGGAAATTCAACTCCTTGAATTTGTTTCTCTAACATATAAATTCTATGAATGGTTGGTCTAAGTGTTACCAATCCAGCAAATATTTCTAACATTTCTTTATTAGTGCTGGGTAGATGCTGATTAAGATAACTTGTCCAAGCTTGAATCAGGCTCTGGTGAAGTGAGTTTTTCAAACTTACTATATCTCTACTAAAAGCCTTACCGTTAAAGTTATTGTTATCAATAATCCATTCAGGGTTGTTTCGGAAATTTTCTTCAGCAAGAGTAACAAAGTTTAACAACTTATCCAATTTTTGATGTAAATCAAAATTGATAATATTTTTTTGCTTAAAAGCTCTTACAGCAATAATAAGAGGCTTAATTTCTTGAAGAGCCTTTGTAATTTCTTCTTGCCTTGCTGTAAAGCCGTCAAGTTGATCGGCATACTTTTTAAAATCCAATTTTATTTTAGATAAATCAATGAGTCGCTGACATTTATCCTTTAAAGATTCACGGTTATCCTGAGAAATTTGATTAACAGAATTAACAGCTTCGACATTTAAACTTAAATTGTTGCTGCTATCTAATATATCTGTCATTTTATCCTCCAAAATTAACTGTTTGTTTCCCCTTGAATTTCAGTGAGCAAGCTACGCAATTCTACTAAACCATCCTGAATTGCTTGATGGCTTGATTCAACTGTCGCACCGCCAGATGTTTTTAAATCATTTATCTCTTTGTTTACTGCGTCGAGAGAAATATCAAGAAAATTACTTGTATTCTTGAGGAATTCTGTAGCATCTGTCATAGCTTTTTGATAATTTTCGCTTAAATACTGAAGCAGTTTACCTGTTTTAGCTTCTGAATGTTCTTGCTCTATTTGGACACGTTTCATTGTTTCTACATAGCTAGAAAATCTAGTACGGTTAAACTGTTCTAAGAGTAGGGTAAGGTCATCGAAGTTCTTCCGTCCACGAAATACACCTGCTCCTCTGGCTGCTTCCATTGCCTGTTTTACAATGTTAACTACATCTTTTTTCTTAACATCCTCTCCTAATTCATATACTAGAGAATGGTACACAGAAAGTTGACGATCGCTTTCTTCTTGAAGTGCTTTGTCTAACAATTCATCTACTTGTTGGCGTACCTTATACAATTCTGGGAATTTATCGCGGACATCTTCAGGAATTTGATATTGAGGTTGCCAAGATTTACGGATTTGTTCTAAAGGTTGTATAATTTGAACCGCATCAATTATTTGGAATGTAGAATTACTTCCTTTAGTGCAAGCAATTCTACTTTTGAGAATTTCTAATAATGCTTTCTGATTTTTCTTAAAGAAATTAAAAAGCTGTTCCCAAGCTTTCGCACGAGTTATATTTTCATGGTTAGGTAGAGTCAATAAATAAAGCATTAATCAAATTTTCGAGCGTATTAGTAGGGTACCCCGCCATTGTCACTGCGATCGCCAATAACTCCACCGTTGCTGGTACTGGGTTCCAGGGTTCTCCAGATTCACGGGGATAAAGGCGAATTTGCTCTAAGACATACTGACTCCAGCGTTCTAGATACTTGGTATAGGTGCGAAAATAGCGATCGCCATCTTTAAACTTCCAATTTTTATAGTAGCTGTATAGTAAGATACCTTGAAATGCGAGTGCAGTTTCTTTAAACTCATTTGAGTCGCTTGGGTTGAGGGGAAGTGATAAAACAACCCCGGAATAAGTCCCTCTCTTAACTTTTGGATTGTAAAAAATTACATTTCTTTGCTGGAACAATTTACCACCGCTACCGACAAAATTACCTTTCAGCAGCATTTCTGTATCCCATTCAATCCTTTGGGTAACAGATGGAAAGACAAACTCACGAATATCTTTAGCGATGTTGTCAGGAAGGATTGCTTGATTATTCCAACTGTCGAGATCCTTTATTTTTTTTATCAGTGTCTCTGGTAGTTCTTGTACTGTTACCGGAGGTTCACTATCAGGTTCAGAACGAGTCTTGTATAGTGTTGCAGAAGTCGCGGCGCGTGGTGTACCAGGATTAATTTCTGTTTGATGAATCTTTACACCTAATGGAGGTAAATTAAAAGCTGTATGAACTTCTGTAGGCAAATCGCAAAGTTCATTACTATCAGTCCAAAGGTCTAGAAGGATTTCACGACGTTCAAAATTTTGTGGGTCTTTCGCTTTAATATCTAGCTGTACTTTAGCACTCAGCCTCATTTTGCCAAAATGTTGTCGTACAGTTACTGAAGGAAACTGCCCCTTTTGAATATCCTCAACAGAATTTTCTAAAGTGTACTTAAGAACATCTTTAATTAAAATTCGTGGGTTAAAATCGCTAGGGTTAACTCTACTAAACATCTGTCCTAAAGCTTTTGGCGTGAACGGATAAAGCCCTATACCATCCACATCTCCAAACCCTGCATGACAAGCTTGGCGGTATTCACATTCTGTACAATGGCTTGTCAAACGTTCTCTTTGAAACTCTTCTTGTTCATGAGAATTTGCCCAATTCTCAATCAGTTGTTCTTCTAAACGTACAGCGTTTAAATATCTAGCAATAAATGCTTGAATATCAGCCTGAGTAATTAAAGATTTTTCGCCAACTGTACCAATATCAAGATTGACGTTAAAAGTAACACGCTGTTGTACTGTATCAATTAAACTTTCAAAATAACCCGTAGTACAAGCTAGTGCGGTGCGGATAGCACATAATGGTTTGCTTTCTGGTTGCTGGGGTCGTGCCAAAACAGCTTCTAATAATTCTCTATCAATACCTTGCAATTTAGCAAAATCTTCTATAAGTAAAACTAACTCAATGCCCTGTTCTGCTAAAGTCTCACGGACTTCCTTCATTAATCTTTGTAAATCTTCTCGTCCCAAGTTTAACACTTGGGTAATGGCTTCATCTAGATGCAGATTCAACCAATCAACAGTGGCTTTTTGAATATTATCATCACCAATGAGAAGACTGTAAAATTCTTGAGCTTGTTTGCCTGCTTTTGGTAAATTTAAAACATTAAGAGGTAAGTCATCTATAGAAAATTTACGCCGTTCTTCAATAATTTCTACCTTATCTTGATATCCTAAAATATGAATAACTAAGCGATGAATAATACCGCCATCTTGAAGCCAATATTCTCGGAAGAATGGGTCATATAATAGAGCATCTAGTTCATCAACGAGGTAATTTTGCTCATCAGTGAGTTTAGAGCGATCGCGCCTACCATTATCACCGACAGACTGCGGCTAATTGGTTGAGTAATTGTACACGCGCTTGAGTTTCAGTTAAAGTATTAGCTGCTCGATTTACACGTTGACGATATTCCTCAAACTTTTCGCCTTCTATACCTTCAAGAATTTGAGTGATAATATCTTTTAAGTTAGTTCCAATTTTGGGAATTAGTAATACCTTACGCTGTGGCGTAGGTTTGATATTAGCCGCTAACCAACGAATTAAGTGAGATTTTCCTGTTCCAGAACCACCTAAAACAGGCACAAAAGCGAAATCTTTTTCAGCAAGAAAATCTCTGAGAAATTTTTCTTCATCATATTCAATCCGCGATGATGCTTTAATCAATTCTTGACGATACATCGCCACTGGATGATGCGTTGCCAGAAAGAGATGATTTGGAGGTTGGGTTGCTTCTACATCCATCACCCGGCGAATCATATTAGGCTTCCAGCAAACAAAATTTTTAAAAGTCATAATTTTTCTCCTTGCCAGATAATATGAGAAATTCGTCCCTCATCATCCACCTGATTATTTACTTTGGGTAAAAGCATCAAATCTGCATCTGATTTCCTCAGCAGCTTGATATAACCTTCATCTTGAAGCCTAAATAATGCAAAAGCTGTACTTGTAGAAAGATAATTAGGCTGACGAAGAGCAACTTGTGATTCAACTTCTTCCCTAAATTTACCTGTTTCAAACAAAGGACATTTTCTTGCCAAGCGAGTAATAAAATCTGTCAGTAAAATTTCTTGCTCTTCATCAAATATGTCTTGAAGATTACGTTTGATGTAAGCAGTTGGATTGGGAACAGTTACTCTTTTTCCTCCTAATGCGTGTCCCCAAGCTAAACCTAAATAACACATCCAGTCATCCAATTGACCATGAAGGACGTTATTTGACATTTTTAAAAAATCACCGACTTTCTGTCTATCTACTTGTTGTTCTACTTCTTCCCAAGTTCCTGGCGCATCATAAATATCCTGGGCTAAATACCAAGCACAAACACGTCCAAAGTCTTCTTCATCTTCGTTATTAGATGCAAATAATAGTTCAGCCACAGTATCAGGTGATAGGTTATCTCCTAATTGGGGATTGCGAGCATTGTCTGGTAAATCTGAGTTAATAGCAATTTCTTCGTCTTCTTTAACTAAAAGACCTACTTTCACCATCTCATTAATTGTTGCACGCAGCATTGGCCGTGGGGAAGAAGCATTTTTTACCAGTTCATCAGGAGATAAAATTTTTTCTAAGACTTCTGTTTTCTCTCGTTGATTTTTGGTAGATAACAAATATCTAAAAACCCCTCTAACTCTGCTGGGTGTTGCAAAAGGTTGTTTTAACACACTCATATACTAATCTCCATACAGAAGGTGTCAAATCTAAATTGCCGTCCTGAAAAAATATTTATCAGTAGTCGGTTTCTCGATTCGGGTCTGTTGTATTCATGGGAAGGATAATAATACGTGGACTATTGGATGTATTATTGAATAAATATTGCTGGGGTAGGTTTATTCCTGGAGGATGAAAAATTAAAGTGGGAATACGTGCCATCCGCATTAGCTCGTAAGTTGGAAATAAGAAAATCCAAGCGTTAGGTATTCTATTAACTTCTTTAATAAAATGTTGATGTTCTAGAGGAATAACAATATTCTTCATTCCCTGCTCGATTAACCATTTAAATAATTTGATACCTCTCCGCATCTTATTTAATTGTTCAAGAGATTCATAAAAAATTAGCATTACATTATCACCTGCTAATAAGCGTTGAATTTCCGCACCTAAAAATGATTTAGTTTCCTGCCATACAGGTTGTGATGCAGGCATAATTCCGACAAAAGGTGTTCTTTTACTTTTCCGGCAAACAGGACAACCACCACAAGATTGAGAGACAATGACTGGACTTCTATGTATAGATGTTTGTTTTTTAGTAATTGTGTAAGCCTCAGCAAATATTTCCGAAATACAACGCCTCGGCTGTAACGCGTCTCTCATTAATTGCAGATTTTTATAGCTCCAGTTCTGGCGTTCTTGGCGAATAGGTTCTACTTCCCATTCCCAAGTTTCTCTTTGGAGATGTGAGTCATTATGAATGCGGATAATTCGAGAATTACTATGATTTTCTAATGCTTCATAATAAGCATCCTCGGATGGAAAATTTTTCAGCTTTGGAGGTTCTTCTGAATCCATTTCAATTAAACCTGCTCGACTCATCAGTGTTAGAGTGTGGATATTCCAAGCAGTATTTTGTTCACTATTCATATCAATATCACCTTCACGTAGAGAAGGAGGTATATTGATTGGTACGCGAAACCCTTTTCCTGGTACTATTGTTTTTCTAGCAAACATACTCTGCCATCGCTCCAGACCTCGGTCGATGGTAATTGTTGATTTGTCATTAAGTGCTTTGGCAATTTCTTGGTCTTCAGATGTATACAATGTCAGTGATATTGAAGCTTTACCATCTCTACCTCCTCGTCCCACTTCTTGGTAAAAACGGTCAATATTTTCAGGAATACAAACATGAATAACCGCACGGACATCTGACTGATCTACACCCAATCCAAAAGCGGAAGTAGCAACAACTATATCAATTTTTCTTTCTCGCCAATTTTGAATAAGCTTTAATCTTTGGTCAGGAGTAGATTTACCAGTCATCACCGCATATCTTTTAAAGCCAGCGCGAGATAATTCCTTCGCCCAATATTCCACATCAGCAACTTTTGTGCCGTAAATAATTAACGGTCGTGGCAGATGATAAACCGCCTCAAATAGTCTTTGCTTCCTAATTTCTTGAGTTTGACAATAAGCAAACCAATATGCAGGTTCTGGACGCAACTGCACGGCAGATATAACTTGAAATTCTCCTGGTTGTCCAAATAATGTTTCTAGAGTATCTAAACAGGATTCTGTTAAAGTTGCAGTTAGTAATAAAGTTGTAAAGGAAGTTAAACGTAATAAATCTTTTCGCAACCCCGGAATTTCTTGAAATGCCGGACGAAAATCATCACCCCACTGTTCAACCATGTGAGCTTCATCAATGACGAAGTAGCGTAACAACCCTAAATTTGCTGCTTCATAAAGAGATGATGCCAGGGAGTCCATGAGACTTTCTGGGGAAGTAAATATGATTCGTTGTGTGCCAGCACGGATACGCAGCCGTATTTCTTCTCTTTTCTCTTGCCCTTGTAAGCTTTTATCACTGTAATATGCCGTATCGTGGTTGACTAAATGTCTTAATGCCCGTTCTTGGTCAATTGCTAGTGCTGTAGTTGGCACTACTACAACACTGACACCAGCCGTTTGGGATTCTAAAAGTGCAGGAAGTTGAGCGCAAAGGCTTTTTCCTGATCCAGTGGGTAAATTAACTACTAAAGTTGACTTGTCAGGAGCAGTTAAAATGGCGTGAATTGCCTGTTTCTGCCCGACACTGCGATATGTGTCTAATTGCACCAGTTCCAAAAATGGATCGCCCGTTACTGGTTCATAATTACGGCGGATTTCTTCTTTATATAGAGGAGTATCTGGAGGGTATTCAGTGCTGAATTTCAACCATTCAGGTTGCCAAGCTTTAGCACTAATTAGATAGGTGTTTGCATCTTCACCCAATACAGTTATGCCTGTTTCTTGCCAAATATTTTTGTCAGGAAAAGGAGGTATTTTGGGTACTTTGAGCAGAGTTTGAGACGTTACGCCCTGTAGTTCATCTTCTCGCCGTAGCAAATGACGTACTAAAGTTGCGATATCTCTTGTCCCTGGTGAATTACGCAGTGCTTCTAATAATCGTCGATAACAGCCTTCGGCAAAATAGCTAGTATCTTCAGGTGTTTCACCTGTTTGCAGAATTTCTTTGAGTTCTAAGAAGGAGTCAGTCATTAATCATCTCCTTCATCTACAAATTGAATAGGATGTCGCCCAGATACAATCATGAAACCCACAGAGTCAAGCTTAATTTGAGGCTGGCGAATTCCTTCTAAAATTGCTTCACTAAAAGCACTTTCTATTTTCAGTTCTTCAGCTAGTTTATCATCCCAAGTCTGTCGATTTAGCCGCAGGCGTAACTGTTCAACTCTGTTACTTAATTTCTGTTCTACTGACTTAGTACATCTTTGAAGCCAGTCCATATATTCAGAATTATTAGTGAGTAATTCATAGGAAGTCTTACTCGCTTGATAACAAAAGTTTTGCCATTTACTAGCATCTACAAAATCGTCAATAATCCTTAAACGTTCCTTAGCTAAATTGTAATCTCGTCGGTGACTACCATTTTTATATTGATATGGGCGTTCCAGAATATTTAATAGTGTTTCATCTTCAACAATGCTCATTGGTTCATAGCGTCCATCAATGAAGATTGTTTTCATGGTTGGTGGAAATAAAGCATCTACACGCCGCTTCAATGTTTTGTATACAGAACTATCTAGCTGGGAATCTATTAACACCTGTTTGGCAAATTTTAAGTCAGTCTCAATTACATAATTGCATCGAAAACCGAACCACTCCATTCCTTCCCCAGCATCCCAAGATGTATCTGTGCGCCAAATAGCAAAGGCTTGTCCTCGGTCATCCCAGTTTATATAGTTTAAGAGCGATTCCACTAATCCTTCCCCAATTCGGAAGAGTTTAATTCCAGTATTTTGATTGGCAACCCTGCGGTTATAAGTACCAAATTGCTCTAGATAACTATTAGCAAAACGAGTTTTCAATTCATTCACAGGAATCAAAGTGCGAATTGTGGGTTGATAACGCCGTATCTCCGATGAATTGGGGTTAGTGATTGGCTTAAATCCTAATACGTCACAAATCCAACCTTCAATTGCTTGTTTAATTTCTAAATGGCAAGCATCATAATTATCTAGGTCTTGAAAATACTGGATGGCAACTTCATCATTAGCATCAATTTCATCTAAAGCATTCTGTTCGCTAATTTTTACGATTTCCGCTTTAATTTGTTCCTGAATCGGCTCAATCATCTCCAACAGTCCTGCCGCACTTGATTGGAACAAAGTTGTTTCTAATTGTGCCAGTTTCTCGTCTACGTAAAACTGTAAACTGGCAATTGATTGTTGAAAAATACCAAACCCGTCTTTTAAGAGTTGATACCAAGCATTATGGGGGCTATCTTCCAAATAGGGGCCAATCAAAACACAGGATTTAACTCCTATTTTGCTGCCAATGCGGTCAAGTCTGCCGATTCTTTGCTCTAATTGATTAGGCGACCAAGGAAGGTCAAAGTGAATTAACCAGTCAGCAAACTGAAGGTTACGTCCTTCTTCACCAGAGCGATCGCATACCAAAATAAAGCAGTTTGGGTTATCCTTGAATCTACTTATGCTTTGCTCAACCTTGTCTGGTGATTCTCCGTATTGATGGCTAGCTACCGTCCCTTCACCGAAGATATCAGACAAATACCGCACAATTTCTACACAAGTTTGCACAAAACTGGTAAATACTACAAATTTAGGCAGAATATCGTCGCCAATAGGTCTACGAATTCTCTGTTGTATTCTTACGAGTAATTCATTTTTATTTCTACGAACAGTTGGCGGAATTTTGAAGTATTCAGCTAGCTGATTTAGCAGCACTGTTCTCAAATTTTCCCTGCGTTCTCCGTCCTCTACAGATTGACGAATAATTTTGAGTAAGGATTGCAGAATTTCTTCTTCCCCTGCGAATTTGGAGGTTGCGGTTAAGATATGAACATCTTCTTCGCCAAACTCCTGGATGAGTCGAGAATCGACTTTACCACTTAAACGAGCAGTAATTACCTGTTCCAAAATGCCTAACCAAGTACCATAACCCAGGAATAACAGCCGAAAAAGTCGTTGATACTGCTCCTCATCAGGGGCGATGGTACGCCATTCATCGATGATTTCGTGAATGTCCAGCGATCGCTCGTCTAAATCATATTCCTCTTTAGGTATAATGTTGCGGTCAAATATGACATCTTCCACCGCAGCGCGACGGTTGCGAAGCATTCGCCGATGCAGGCGATAGGTATCGCTGATGTGAGTCCGAATTGCGCGGACAATCTGATCTATCTGAGTGGAATTTGCTTGTAAACAATTTTCTAAATCGTCTGCTAGCTTCAGTAAATATCCATCCTCAGCAAATAAATTCCGTAATTGTTTGAGGTTGGTTTTCAGGACAAAAGGTTTTGCACCTTCCCTAAAAGAAAGGAGAACTCTACCAATTTGCTGGCGACTTGCAACTCTAGCTTGAAAACCTGCTAAGTCATCAAGTTTATAGGTTGTCGGATCGAGCAAGTGTAACATTGCCAAAAAATCCTGCTCGTGGTTGAGAACTGGAGTAGCGGATAATAACAGTAAGCGATCGCTTTTATGGGCAAGATTTTTGCAATTCTCAAAATTTTGGCGCACTGCTGCATCGTTAGAGATCGCCATCGCTGCGATATGGTGAGCTTCATCTAAAATTAAACAGCCGATATCTACTTTCGGGTTAATTTTCTGGATATCTTCAACCGTCAGCACTACCACCCGTTTGGGAAAATGGGAGATGTAAAACTTGTTTTCTAACTCAGTCCACCATTGTTGGATCAAATATTGTGGAACTACTACCACCGCAGCTTTTTTCGGTTCATCGAGGAGGAATTGACGGAGAATTGCACCAGCCTCTATAGTTTTTCCCAGTCCCACTTCGTCTGCTAGCAAGTAACGTTGAATTGGATCTCCCAGTACGCGCCGAACAACTTCAACTTGGTGAGGATAAAGATTAATATTCGCCGAAATCAGACCTGTCATCCCACGACTCACAGCGCGTTGCTTAATCAAGCATTTGACGAAAGCCAATCTTCTGTCGTGGAAGTAGGGCGTTTCGTGTCCCTTAATTGCTAGAGTTTCAATCGGGTCTGTGATAGGTAGATTGCAACGGACGTAAATTTCCTGCTCAGTAGCGAGCATAATTTTCTTGTTGGGTAGATCAATTTGATAAGTACCTATTTCTTCGTTCCAGTTAGCAATTCTGCCAATTATCCATTTATCGAAGCTTGTTGAATTGATATAGCATCGAGTTTGCGGCTGAAGCCGAACTTGAGATAGGGAATTTAAGGGTAGTATTTTTTGGGTGCGTTTTCCTACTGAGCAGAAATACTCAACGTTAACCTCAAAGTTGGATATTTCAGTAACCTTTCCTATCCCCAAATAGTTATTCTGGGACTGCACTAATGAACCAAGCTCAATCATAGTTTCAGCCCCCTGAACACACCAAGAAAACCTTGCAGACTAGTTTGTTAACCCATATCTGACAATTTGTGAAATTTTGTGGATGAATATATAGAAAATAAACTGGTATCACAGTAAAAGCGGTAGAATTGCCCTGAGAAGCAAAGATGTATATTTATTAACAATTAATATAATTATTATGGTTATAATTTTTCTTCGTGTCAATGGCAAAAACACCAAATAAATATTTTCCACAGGCTACAGTCTATGAACTAAGTACCCTATAGGCAACAGTAGCAAATGTAATCAGTTATCGCTAAGACCCTAATACCTCTTGAAAAGCATTGCGATTTGCAAACCTCTTTTCGTCATAACGCTCGTTCCACCACAGCCAATTGCTAGAATCAGCCCAAACATTATGCTTTTTTAGGACTTCGAGGCGACTCAATGCCAACCCTCCTAAAACAAATTCAGGTCGGCTCCATCTGAGGAGTTCATCTAGTTCCTGAGCAGACAAACCAAACTTTAAACCAGTAGGCATAGTTTTGTCGGCTTTCAGTAAACCTCCAAGAGCAATATACTGATAGCCTATATCACGGTAAGCACTGATTAGGGAAGCTAAAAAGCTTTTTGGCGACTCGTAGTGGGGTAGGAAAGAATCTGACTGGGGAACAGGTTTCTGCTCCCAATTATAAAGTTCATAACCTACTTGAACAACCCCTATCAAAATGTATGTTCGTTGCCGAAGCCAATATTCTTCCCAGGCAATTCGCGCCAGATATAAAGATAATAAAGGTTCTCCAAATATATCTGGTGCGAAAACAAAATCGGGACTAAACTTGTCACATTGTTTAAAATAGTTTCTTACTTTTTCACGTAATTGCAGTTCGTCAGCTAAACGATACTCCCGAACCCAATAATCATTTCTAAATTCGCAATGAACTTGATGATACCAAGGTTGCCCTTGGTGATTAAAAACACCACTATCAATAAAAAAAATCTTTCCTGTCTCACGAATATCATTCAGCAACTTTTTATAGCAGAAAATAGGTGCCAGAATACCATAATCACCATCTACATTCTTTAAGGTTTTTATTTGTACTGACGAATCAACCGCAAATACTGGAAAGAAATCTCGGTTTGATTTAACTAATGAATTTAAACAGTTGGCATTTTCAATTATCATTTTACTTTTGAGAACGCAAAAATTCTTGAAACTGCTTATAGAAAACGTAAGTGTTATGAAAGCCACGTCTTCGGTTGCGGTCATTCCCTCTAAAAATAATTGTTTCAACTCCTATTGTTTGACATATTTTACAATCACACTGTTTCCAAGGTTTATCTTGTAATAGTTCTCTATACATCTGGGTATGTAACTTCTGTCGCCGTTCTTTCGCTTTAGGTTCTACCTTGCCGTTACGAGGTAACTCTAACAACTCATCGTAAGCTAATAATATCTCAAGTGTTTCATCTATTGATAAATTATCTTTATCAAATTCTCGTAATGATTGGATTGCATTTTGTTCAAGTAATACCAATTCATCACGCGTGAAACCGCTTTCGAGTAAATGTTTAATTCGTATTGAGTGCTTATCTACAAAAGGAATACGAACGGCAGCATATTTTTTTTCAGTCATAGTATAATAATTTGCCTTTGGATCTAACCAAGCACGGCGTAAAGGACTAGCCGAATCAAAACTTGTTACACCCAAGTGACGAAAAGCTGGAATAGCATTAATTCGAGCTACTCCAAATAAGTGCAATCGAGTATTAGAAGTTAAATGAGGATGAATTTCTTTTAATATTTCTATAATCTGTTGGCTCGGAGTTCTAGCTAATCCACCAAGTGCAATATATTCATAACCCATACCAATATATGCTTTGACAGCCTCAGCATAAGATTCAGGGTTCCAACCCTGAACAGCACCAATGGGAGTAAATTTATATTCTCCACTTCGATGCTTTTGAATGAAATCTTCAGCATTTTTAATAGTTAAACTATAGCGTTTTTCTCTGACACCTGGTTCAGCAAATGGACCAACTATCAAATGGTCAATACTGACTCCATAGTTAAAACCTAAACTTTCATAATAATCTAAAATTTCTTCGGTACTGTAGGGAGGAACTTCTTCCTTAAAATAGCCGAAAGCCCCACAATCTCCCATTACTGAACCTTGAAAGCGAATAAACTGATGAATACCAATCTCGTGAATTTTAGCTTTCTTTTTTTTACTATCCTCAACAACTACTTTAGAAACTAAAATTCCATCATAGTTGGGTTTTGGAAAAATTTCGTGAGCATATATGTCATTATCATAAAGGTTTCGATTAGGTGTAATAACATCATTTAAAAAGTCATATCCAGGGTCTACTCGGTCGTCCCATTCTGGAATAAAATACTGCATACCCAAATGTATATTAGGAGCAGGAGGCAAGTCAGAAATCGGAAAAAATCCATTTTCTTCTTCAAAGTTTTTTTCAACTTTTTTTTTCTGACTCGGATTAACCTTAACTTTTACTTCAGGTAATTCCAGTGGTAATTCTAATAGAGTTGGTACACGCTCCACAGATTCGGTAAAGATTTCTGGCTTTTCATAGACTCTTTGCAGCAGTTCAGCTTCAGTAGACACAGATTCAGCAAACTGCTTGAAAAGGAAACCTTTCAGTCCAACTAAACCATAGCGATAATGCTTTGCCTCTGCATTAGAAAGAGTCACAACAAAAGTCTTTGCAGTTAAACCTCGGATGTAAGATTTACTTGTTTTTGAAGCTAAAAATATGAATGTCTGCTCTCTTTGAGTCGCAACTGGAAGACGAAGCGATCGCAGATAATTTTCCCCCAGCAGCATAAATATCAGGTCATAGTCAACAATAGCTTTTTCAAAAGCTTGATGAATTTCCAAAACTTAGCCCACTCATCTACTTCATATCCCTTCATTGTGTTGAAGGTAACTTCGTAGGGCACAATAATTTTATTTTCAGGAATTAGCCCATATCCAGCTGAGATAATTACCAAGTCCACCGCTTCTCGTCCTAAAGACTGGCGCAGCAGATATACTCCCTCTATTAGCCGTAGATGCTGCAATCCGGTGTACATTTGACTAGCTGGGCAAGTGAATTCCGCCAGTTCATTAGACCGAGATTTGAGCCAATTTGAGTCTTTGAAGTCTTCCAATGTCAGCTGGTTAGTTGGCTTAAAACGCTTCTCTCCCGTGCAAGAGGTAACAATCAATACACGAGGATTACGCCCCAAGCTAATTGAAGCTAAAGATGTTGTGAGGGATAATTCAGTCATTTTCATACTCTACCCAAGAATTAAGAATTTCTAATACTGCAACCTTTAGCTGTACTGCACATTAGATGCTACTCGCTTCTTGGTTACGTCATAAATATACTTGGCAATCATCTCTGTTGTTTCGTACTCAGAAGGCAACACCTCATTGAGAACACAGCAGTCAAATCTTCCCTCAGTCACATCTTGCTTAGTCCAGCGTAATATTTTGAAATCAGCAACCATGACTTAGTACGGGCAGTTGGTATGGTGAAGGAAAACACCAGGTAGAAATCAATACTGAACCTGAGTTTGGTATTATACAGGTCTGCCCGTAGTACCGATTCGCTGGGTGTTGGTGCATAACCCCATAGGAAAAGCTACAGGAGATTGAAACACTGATGTAGAACAGTAGAGTTTGAGCCTGAGATTTTACTATGGGGTTATGCACCAACACCCAGCGAATCGGTACTACGGGCAGACCTGTATAATACCAAACTCAGGTTCAGTATTGATTTCTACCTGGTGTTTTCCTTCACCATACCAACTGCCCGTACTAAGTCATGGTTGCTGATTTCAAAATATTACGCTGGACTAAGCAAGATGTGACTGAGGGAAGATTTGACTGCTGTGTTCTCAATGAGGTGTTGCCTTCTGAGTACGAAACAACAGAGATGATTGCCAAGTATATTTATGACGTAACCAAGAAGCGAGTAGCATCTAATGTGCAGTACAGCTAAAGGTTGCAGTATTAGAAATTCTTAATTCTTGGGTAGAGTATGAAAATGACTGAATTATCCCTCACAACATCTTTAGCTTCAATTAGCTTGGGGCGTAATCCTCGTGTATTGATTGTTACCTCTTGCACGGGAGAGAAGCGTTTTAAGCCAACTAACCAGTCTGACATTGGAAGACTTCAAAGACTCAGATCGGCTCAAATCTCGGTCTAATGAACTGGCGGAATTCACTTGCCCAGCTAGTCAAATGTACACCGGATTGCAGCATCTACGGCTAATAGAGGGAGTATATCTGCTGCGCCAGTCTTTAGGACGAGAAGCGGTGGACTTGGTAATTATCTCAGCTGGATATGGGCTAATTCCTGAAAATAAAATTATTGTGCCCTACGAAGTTACCTTCAACACAATGAAGGGATATGAAGTAGATGAGTGGGCTAAGTTTTTGGAAATTCATCAAGCTTTTGAAAAAGCTATTGTTGACTATGACCTGATATTTATGCTGCTGGGGGAAAATTATCTGCGATCGCTTCGTCTTCCAGTTGCGACTCAAAGAGAGCAGACATTCATATTTTTAGCTTCAAAAACAAGTAAATCTTACATCCGAGGTTTAACTGCAAAGACTTTTGTTGTGACTCTTTCTAATGCAGAGGCAAAGCATTATCGCTATGGTTTAGTTGGACTGAAAGGTTTCCTTTTCAAGCAGTTTGCTGAATCTGTGTCTACTGAAGCTGAACTGCTGCAAAGAGTCTATGAAAAGCCAGAAATCTTTACCGAATCTGTGGAGCGTGTACCAACTCTATTAGAATTACCACTGGAATTACCTGAAGTAAAAGTTAAGGTTAATCCGAGTCAGAAAAAAAAAGTTGAAAAAAACTTTGAAGAAGAAAATGGATTTTTTCCGATTTCTGACTTGCCTCCTGCTCCTAATATACATTTGGGTATGCAGTATTTTATTCCAGAATGGGACGACCGAGTAGACCCTGGATATGACTTTTTAAATGATGTTATTACACCTAATCGAAACCTTTATGATAATGACATATATGCTCACGAAATTTTTCCAAAACCCAACTATGATGGAATTTTAGTTTCTAAAGTAGTTGTTGAGGATAGTAAAAAAAAGAAAGCTAAAATTCACGAGATTGGTATTCATCAGTTTATTCGCTTTCAAGGTTCAGTAATGGGAGATTGTGGGGCTTTCGGCTATTTTAAGGAAGAAGTTCCTCCCTACAGTACCGAAGAAATTTTAGATTATTATGAAAGTTTAGGTTTTAACTATGGAGTCAGTATTGACCATTTGATAGTTGGTCCATTTGCTGAACCAGGTGTCAGAGAAAAACGCTATAGTTTAACTATTAAAAATGCTGAAGATTTCATTCAAAAGCATCGAAGTGGAGAATATAAATTTACTCCCATTGGTGCTGTTCAGGGTTGGAACCCTGAATCTTATGCTGAGGCTGTCAAAGCATATATTGGTATGGGTTATGAATATATTGCACTTGGTGGATTAGCTAGAACTCCGAGCCAACAGATTATAGAAATATTAAAAGAAATTCATCCTCATTTAACTTCTAATACTCGATTGCACTTATTTGGAGTAGCTCGAATTAATGCTATTCCAGCTTTTCGTCACTTGGGTGTAACAAGTTTTGATTCGGCAGTCCTTTACGCCGTGCTTGGTTAAATCCAAAGGCAAATTATTATACTATGACTGAAAAAAAAATATGCTGCCGTTCGTATTCCTTTTGTAGATAAGCACTCAATACGAATTAAACATTTACTCGAAAGCGGTTTCACGCGTGATGAATTGGTATTACTTGAACAAAATGCAATCCAATCATTACGAGAATTTGATAAAGATAATTTATCAATAGATGAAACACTTGAGATATTATTAGCTTACGATGAGTTGTTAGAGTTACCTCGTAACGGCAAGGTAGAACCTAAAGCGAAAGAACGGCGACAGAAGTTACATACCCAGATGTATAGAGAACTATTACAAGATAAACCTTGGAAACAGTGTGATTGTAAAATATGTCAAACAATAGGAGTTGAAACAATTATTTTTAGAGGGAATGACCGCAACCGAAGACGTGGCTTTCATAACACTTACGTTTTCTATAAGCAGTTTCAAGAATTTTTGCGTTCTCAAAAGTAAAATGATAATTGAAAATGCCAACTGTTTAAATTCATTAGTTAAATCAAACCGAGATTTCTTTCCAGTATTTGCGGTTGATTCGTCAGTACAAATAAAAACCTTAAAGAATGTAGATGGTGATTATGGTATTCTGGCACCTATTTTCTGCTATAAAAAGTTGCTGAATGATATTCGTGAGACAGGAAAGATTTTTTTTATTGATAGTGGTGTTTTTAATCACCAAGGGCAACCTTGGTATCATCAAGTTCATTGCGAATTTAGAAATGATTATTGGGTTCGGGAGTATCGTTTAGCTGACGAACTGCAATTACGTGAAAAAGTAAGAAACTATTTTAAACAATGTGACAAGTTTAGTCCCGATTTTGTTTTCGCACCAGATATATTTGGAGAACCTTTATTATCTTTATATCTGGCGCGAATTGCCTGGGAAGAATATTGGCTTCGGCAACGAACATACATTTTGATAGGGGTTGTTCAAGTAGGTTATGAACTTTATAATTGGGAGCAGAAACCTGTTCCCCAGTCAGATTCTTTCCTACCCCACTACGAGTCGCCAAAAAGCTTTTTAGCTTCCCTAATCAGTGCTTACCGTGATATAGGCTATCAGTGTATTGCTCTTGGAGGTTTACTGAAAGCCGACAAAACTATGCCTACTGGTTTAAAGTTTGGTTTGTCTGCTCAGGAACTAGATGAACTCCTCAGATGGAGCCGACCTGAATTTGTTTTAGGAGGGTTGGCATTGAGTCGCCTCGAAGTCCTAAAAAAGCATAATGTTTGGGCTGATTCTAGCAATTGGCTGTGGTGGAACGAGCGTTATGACGAAAAGAGGTTTGCAAATCGCAATGCTTTTCAAGAGGTATTGAGGGTCTTAGCGATAACTGATTACATTTGCTACTGTTGCCTATAGGGTACTTAGTTCATAGACTGTAGCCTGTGGAAAATATTTATTTGGTGTTTTTGCCATTGACACGAAGAAAAATTATAACCATAATAATTATATTAATTGTTAATAAATATACATCTTTGCTTCTAGGGCAATTCTACCGCTTTTACTGTGATACCAGTTTATTTTCTATATATTCATCCACAAAATTTCACAAATTGTCAGATATGGGTTAACAAACTAGTCTGCAAGGTTTTCTTGGTGTGTTCAGGGGGCTGAAACTATGATTGAGCTTGG
>CAVYXS010000193.1:0-20941 GCA_963772205.1 uncultured cyanobacterium | reverse complement strand
TGTTACCTAATATGACCAAATTAAAATAAACCTGACTTGCCTACAGGTACAGTGGTGACAATATGTATTTAAGGATTATCAGCAGCTTACAATAATGGGATGATGGGCAGGTACTTTCTCATTGACGCAGGAAGTGGCACGGGTACAGTTGGACACAATCCAATTAGTGCTACTACCCATTGGGGACGTCTCAGTTGAATGGTGGACAGCTAACTATGGTGTAAGTGTCGTTACCTTCTGGCTCCATGATCAACTGATAGGAAATTTGCTCAAGGAAGCTGTTCCTCTATACAACCACCATCCGCAGAATGGGGAAATGTGATAGGATGCCTTCGGTGCCCCATGTGAGAGTGAGGCCACCCCATAATGCAGTGACTCAACACGACCCAGCATCGTGTCCCACATGGCTGGTGATAAAAAAAAAAAAAAAGAGCTAAAATGAAATTATAAGCTAACTGGTGACACTGCCAGCAGGAGAACTAATGCAGATTTACAACCCAAAAAACCTGCACCTGGGAAGGATTATCGGATATTGGATTACCTATAGACCTTGATGCTCAAGCAGGAACAGATGTGTTGAATGCCAACAAAATTGTAATTACTGAAGACTGCAAAACTGGTAATATAATTGGGTGCTACAATAACCATAGACCAATCCATACCAAGATAGCAACTACAGTGTCCTGGTGCTTCAACGATTCAATTCTTCAATGGGGATCCTAGTGAATACTCCAGCGCGCATCTAAACCGAACCACAGCAAACACTGATGTTACCAAGTATGTTGATAGCGTTAACTGGTCAAGTTAGGTGTGGTTAGTAAATATTTGGTTTTCCAGTGTCACTAATTAAAAATTTATAGTCCTTCTTCAGTAAGTGGAGAGGGGTTTACAACACAAATTGGGGAAAGATAAGTCTAGCACTAAATGTCAAAGTTTTTCGAGGCAATGTTTTTCCCATTGCAGGTTTAGGTGCATCTCTGGCTCTCATAGCTACATTACCAGCGCAATTGTCAAAATGTCAAAAATCAATCACAATTACAGTTACATTTAGAAGCAGAAAAACAAGCTCGTTCTCGCACAAACATCGCAACAAACAACATGGAACCATTAAAAGGCTCAAACTGTGGTTAAACCAGGAGAATGTATTGCGTTACACCTTAATTGGTGCAAAATAAGAGCCATTGCCAAGTTAAAATCTCACCCTAAATCAACCAATTCCTTGGGGAATTGGTTGATTTAGGGTGAGATTTTTAACTTGGCGATCGCTCTTATTTTCGCCGATTAAGGTGTAACGCAAAACATCTCCTGGTTTAACCACAGTTTGACCTTTTAATGGTTCCCATGTTTTGCTTTGTTTACCTTGCTGATCTTGTGCGACAACTTGTTTTTCTGCTTCTAAATGTAACTGTAATTGTGATTGATTTTTGACATTTTGGGCATTTGCCATTCCGGGAATTTGACTGATACATGGTAATGTAGCTATGAGAGCCAATGCACCTAAACCTGCAATAGAAAGACGTTTCATATAAATCACCTCAAAAACTTTGACAATTTTGATTGCTAGACTTATCTTTCCCAATTTGTGTTGTATAATACCCTCTCCACTACTGAAGAGGGTATTGAATTTTTAATTCATCAGACGCTGGAAACCAAATGTTCTGACTACACCTGGTGCAACTTGACCAGTAACACTATCGACATACTTGGTAACATCAGTGTTTGCTGTGGTTCCGGTTTGATCAGCGCTGGAGTTATTGGCTGGATTCCCATTGAAGAATTGAATCGTTGAAGCGCCAGAATCCTTAGCTGTAGTTACTATGTTACTGGTATCGATTTTACCGTTATTATCGTTGTCTAGCGCCCAATTATTGCCGTTTTGCGTACCATCTTCAGTAATTACAATTTTGTTGGCATTCAAAATTACATTACCTGTTCCTGCTTGAGCATCAGAGATATTCTTATAGGTAATCCGATATTCAATAATGTTTCCAGGTGCAGGTTTTTTGGGTGTAGGACTAAATGTACCATCGGTACTACCTGCTGGCAGTGCTGGCCCAGTTCCTTGTAAAATTCGTGACTCTTTCACCATTTGCAAGAAGCCAGTGTAGACGCGATCTAGGGTGGTGTTAGTAGCTGCGTCATCAGGTAAGCCATTACCATTTGAGTCAACGAAAGCGGTGATTCCTGTGGGAAAGCCCCGTTGGATAGTGGTTGTGACACTTGCCCCTTGAGCAGGACCTATCAGTTGATAGTGGAGTACCAGAAGGTAGATCAACACTTACACCATAGTTAGCTGTACCACCATTCGCTGGAACTGCAGCAATTTGCAATGGGTTAGTAGCACTAATTGGATTGCCTCCAACTGTACCCGTGCCACTTCCTGGTACGAATGAGAAAGTACCTGCCACTGCATCGTATTTGTAAGCTGCTGATAATCCTTGATAAGATATTGTCACCACTGTACCTGTAGGCAAGTCAGTTTTGTTAGTTGGTGGTGTAGGTAACAAAGAAATATTGGCAGGACTTGTACCCGTATTCTCAACTGTGTTAGTGAAGGATACTGCAGACTGGATCAATTGTTGTTCCTGGCGCAGTATTAGGAGGAACTAATGCTGACTTGTTAGTGAAGTCATCATTATTATTTGTTGGTCCGACAGCATCAGGCGCCCCATTTGGTCCATTCAAAACAGAAGTAGCACTGGGTACTGTGAGGGTAGTTAGTTGGCATCCCCACTGGTACTACTAGGACCAGTGTTATTATTTTGTGCATCAATTTGAGTTGGAGTACCAGTAATAACACCAGGATCTTGTGTAGTAGCAGGGGTGTTATTAGTGGAGTTGAAGTTATCTGGAGTTTGGTCTCCTGAATCGTCATAAACTTTGCTGCTTGGGTTTCCAGCAGTTGTACCAGCTACCTGAGCAATGTTGTAAATGTTTACAGGACCTGCTCCTGATACACCACTAGCCTTAACTTGGATGTTAAAACCACTCACGGTTGTTCCGGGAGCAACTGAAGTGACAAGGGTAGGATTGTTAACGAAACCAATCCGTGTAACTGAACTCAAGGATGCTGGAGCGGTAGTTGTCCAGGTAGCGGCTTCAGCATTTGTACTTGTAGGAGTGGTGGTGTAAACTACTTTCCAACCTGCTGGAGCAACTGGAGCGCTATTCAGCACCGTATTTGCGGGAATAGCATCAGAAATTAAGATGTAGGAACCTGTTGTACCATTAACACTGATATTTGTCCCAGCCAAAGCTGCGGGGGTCAAACCACTATTAGTTACGTCGTTACCCTCAACCCGCAGGCTCAAACCATAAGTTATCAGGTCATCAGCAAGGGTATTAGGCGTGCCAGCATTATCATAGGCTGTCCTAGTTTTGAGAATGGTTGCTAGTGCAATAGTTTTCGGAATATTACCTACCGTAGTTTGTTGGGTAGCACTAGCTTCTCTGACGCCATTAACTGATGAACCAGCAGCATTGTTATTATCTACAGTATAAACGTCGCCACCATCAGCTATCCGGGGTTGGTTTTGAGCGTCACCAGGGGTTTGTCCTAGTCTGACAGTAATTAGATCTCCTGATTGAGCGCCGGCCTGGACGGTGACTGGCACGCGCACTAACACTGTACCACCAATGGGAACTGCACCTGTAGTTATGCCACCAGCGGGGATGTTTGTCCAGGTTGCACCGCCATCAACACTGTATTGCAGCGTACCATTCGGAGGCGTAGCACCAGTCTTATCATTTGGTAGTACCCCAGCAACTGTTACTGGACCTGTTGTTGTCGCTAAGTTAGGAATCTGGAATTTGGTGAGGTCATTACCAACGTTAGTCACAGTATAGGTATAGACCAGGAGATCCCCAGCCTTAACAGTACCACCTGGAGTAGTTTGATCAGCAATCCCAGAACCTGTAACGGTAATACCAGCCACCTCTGCTACTGTCACAGTCACAGTGTTAGAAGTTGAATTAATCGGACTCCCTGGACTGTTGGGATCTTCGTAGGTTGCAGTTGCTGTGTTACTGATTGATTCACCCGCAGGTGTACCATCAGCTAATGCAGGTGCAACAAATTGGAAAATTCCACTGGCTAATAATGCTGTTGTAATTAAAGAACGGTAGATATGGGATGGTTTTTTGATCATTTTCTGGTTTTTTAGCATGGAATTAATGTGGTTTTTAAAACAAAATTAATTGCAAAGTTACTTAGTCACTGCCGATATTAGGCTTTTAAAATACGTAACCTATCTATGCACAAATCCTGAGAAAAAATTGACTGGTAAATAGTATTTTTGGTTCATGCACGGCTCTTGTACAACTTGCTAAATCTAGGTTTCTAATTGATTTTTGTTAAATGCGCTACCAATTAAACGTAACTTTTGAGCCTGATAAAACAAACCGTAAAACCACTCAAATTCATACAAAATGTATGAATTGTATACTTAATTTTTGAGTATAAAATAATAGTTATTAATTACAAGAAAATACTTAAAAAAATCACAAATATAAAAATCAGGCAATGGCACCGCAAGCGCCGCAAGCATCGCGTTATTTACAAGTCGCTAAATAACTAACATCTTTGACGACAAAAAATGACCAAGAAAGTTGATTCTGGCTGATTTGAGTAATAGGAAGCGGCGAATTATAAATTTGCAAATTTGAAGTAGCAGCCTATTAGCTTGTTCATGTGAAATTCATCATTGTGGGGGGACGGAGAGCGAACTATACCCGACAAAAATTGTCGGGTATGTTTGACTGGTAATTTTACTCGTGCTAGTATCAGGCGACAGTTGACGGACAAACAGGGAAAGATAGTTTATGACTCAGGCAGCAACCATACTCAACCAAGCAACCAATGCCATATTGAAAGCCTTGAAGTGTAAGGAATGTGGCACGGAATATGAACTCAAAGCCAGTAATGTTTGTGAGTTATGCTTTGGGCCATTAGAGGTCAAGTATGACTACAATGCTTTACGTCAAACTGTCAGCTCGTGAAAAAATTGCAGCAGGTCCAAATTCAATTTGGCGCTATCGTCCCTTTTTGCCCGTCGTAACTGACAATGTAATAGATGTGGGAACAGGTATGACTCCCCTGGTGCGTTCCCATCGTCTCGCTCGCCGCCTGGGTTTAAATAAACTATTTATTAAAAATGATGCTGTGAATATGCCCACCCTCAGCTTTAAGGATCGGGTGGTGTCCGTCGCTCTCAGTCGTGCTAGGGAATTGGGTTTCACGACAGTTTCCTGTGCTAGCACCGGTAACTTGGCAAATTCTACCGCTGCGATCGCCGCTCATGCCGGTTTAGATTGTTGTGTGTTCATCCCCGCTGATTTGGAAGCGGGTAAAATTCTCGGCAGCTTGATCTATAGTCCTACCTTAATGGCTGTCAAGGGCAATTACGATCAGGTCAATCGTCTCTGTTGCGAAGTAGCTAATACACATGGCTGGGGTTTTGTCAATATTAATTTGCGCCCCTACTACTCCGAAGGTTCCAAGACACTAGGCTTTGAAGTCGCGGAACAACTAGGTTGGGAACTACCAGACCATATTGTGGCACCTCTAGCATCAGGTTCGCTGTTTACCAAAATTTATAAAGGTTTCCAAGAATTTGTGGAAGTCGGTTTGGTAGAAGGTAAGAATGTCCGATTTAGCGGCGCCCAAGCCGAAGGTTGTTCCCCCATCGCCGAAGCATTTAGAGAAAATAGAGACTTTATTAAACCAGTGAAACCGAATACAATTGCTAAATCAATTGCAATTGGTAATCCAGCAGACGGTATATATGCTGTAGAAATAGCGAAGAAGACTGGCGGTAATATTGAAGCAGTCAATGATGCAGAAATTATTGAAGGCATCAAGTTGCTAGCAGAAACCGAAGGTATCTTCACCGAAACAGCAGGAGGTACAACCGTCGCGGTGCTGAAAAAATTGGTGGAAGCTGGCAAGATAGATCCAGATGAAACTACCGTGGTTTACATCACTGGCAATGGTTTGAAAACCCAAGAAGCATTACAAGGCTACGTTGGTGAACCTTTGACAATTGATGCGAAACTCGATAGTTTTGAACGCGCCCTAGAGCGATCGCGTACACTCGACCGCTTAGAATGGCAACAAGTTCTCGTTTAGTCATTAGTCATTAACAACCTGACAACTGACAACTGTACGGGCGCTTAAACCCCGCCCCTACTGACAACTGACAACTGACAACTCACAATTAACTATGACTGTAACTGTTTTAGTTCCTACCGCTCTCCAACAATTCACAAATAACCAAGCTACCCTAGAATCGAGTGGTAGAAACATTTCTGAATTATTAGACTCATTAGAAACAAGCTGTCCTGGTATCAAGTCGCGCTTGTGCGATGAAACAGGAAAGCCACGGCGGTTTTTGAATTTGTATCTCAATAGCGAAGACATCCGCTTTTTGGAAGGGACAGAAACACCCCTGAAAGATGGCGATGAGGTGAGTATTGTCCCCGCTGTAGCTGGTGGTTGATCTAGGAAAATCCTCATTGCAATTGAGTGGAGTACAGATGATTGTCGAATCGTAGAGGCACAGCATTGCTGTGCTTCTACCCGTGTACTTTATTCATCCGAAAATTGCTGTATCTATAGACGTGTAGGAATTTCACGTCTGGTGTGTTTTGTCAATGATTTTATCTCATTTATGCAGCAATTAACTGAGAAATTCTTTGCTGCCAAGAATCATTGTTGTCAATAGTCAGGATAATCCGTTGATAGGATTCTTCTTGTAATTCAATGGTTAAATAATTTGTCTGTTGATTTACATACCAAAATTCTTTACCCCGGTTTGTGTAATAAGTTCCAGCTTTAATCACTCCAGGAATAAAGCTACCAGGCGCACGCAATTCTTTCCAGCTACTTTGCGGTTCGGTTGTTGTGACTTGTGTAATATGGGATAGCGGTATTTCCCACAGTTTGTGAAAGCGTACTGCTAGCAGTTGCTCTTTTAACGTCAGATCGATTTGCAATTTTTCGTCAATTATATTCAGGTTCATAATTAACCTCATTGTCAATAGGGCGTTGCTGAGTATAAATATCACTAATTTTCAGTATGTAGTCAGCGATAAATCGCTCAAGAAAGCACTAAAGTGCTGACTACTTTTTTATCATTGATTTTGCGGGTGATGTAGTCAGCGATAAATCGCTCAAGAAAGCACTAAAGTGCTGACTACTTTTTTATCATTGATTTTGCGGGTGATGTAGTCAGCGATAAATCGCTCAAGAAAGCACTAAAGTGCTGACTACTTTTTTATCAGAAAAAATAAAAGTATAAATTATGAGTGGTAATTTAGAACAGTTTACTAGTGATAATTACTCTGGTATTTGTCCAGAAGCACTGGAATACACGATTAAAGCTAATCAAGGTAGTGCGCCTGCTTATGGGAACGATGAATGGACGCAAAAAGCAGCGGATTATTTTCGAGAATTGTTTGAGATTGATTGTGAGGTATTTTTTACGTTTAACGGTACAGCGGCTAATTCTTTGTCTTTAGCGGCTCTTTGTCAATCTTATCATAGTGTGATTTGTCATGAGACATCACATATAGAAACAGATGAATGTGGCGCACCAGAATTTGCTTCTAATGGCTCGAAATTGCTACTTGCTAAAGGGGAAAATGGCAAATTAACGCCGCAGAGTATCGAAGCAATTGTGACTAAACGGGGTGATATTCATTATCCTAAACCTAAAGTTATTAGTATTACCCAAGCCACAGAATTAGGGACTTTATATTCTCTAGAAGAATTGGTGGAAATTAAAGAAGTTGCTCAAAAATATAACTTAAAAATTCATATGGATGGTGCCCGCTTTGCTAATGCGGTGGCGGCGTTGAATAAAAGTCCAGCGGAAATTAGTTGGAAAAGTGGCGTAGATGTGTTATGTTTTTGTGGGACAAAAAATGGCATGGCTGTAGGTGAAGCGATTCTTTTCTTTAACAAAGCATTAGCAGAGGATTTTGATTATCGCTGTAAACAAGCCGGCCAATTAGCCTCAAAAATGCGCTTTATCTCCGCTCCTTGGTTGGGTTTATTAGAAACAGGCGCTTGGTTGAAAAATGCGCGACATGCGAATCAATGCGCTGAATATTTAGAAAATCAACTATTAAATATCGCAGGCGTTGAGATGATGTTTCCTAGACAAGCAAACTCTGTTTTTGTCAAGTTACCAGAACAGGTAATTTCTTACTTAAAAGCAAAAAACTGGCTGTTTTATACATTTATTGGGGTGGGTGGAGTGCGTTTAGTGTGTTCTTGGAACACAACCCAATCGAGAATGGATGAATTGATCACAGATATTCAAACAGCGATCGCCTAGAATACTGAAGCTGAAAATTAACCATTGAGTCTTGACTATGGTTTGCCAACACAATTTTTTAGCCATAGTCAAGCTCTCTTGTGTCAAAATGAAAATGACCAATACCAGAAGGTGAGCGATCGCTCCCAAAGCTAGATAAAGGATTGACTTGAGCAATGGCAGACCAAACCAATCAAAATCCAGCGGGAGAGGAAGCTCCCAGCACTGCTAAACCCCCAGCCGCAGCTAAAGCCGCAAAAAAGGAAAAAGCCCCAGCTGTTGAAGATAAGCCGTTTGTAGAGTTCATCCAGCAAGACTACTTACCAGCTGTCAAAACAGCTATATCCCAGCAAGGCGTGCAAGATTTACAGCTGTCTTTTGCGAAACAGAAGTTGGCAATCGCTGGCTTTGACTCATCTGAAGAATACTGGCAAATTATCGGTAGTTTACAAAACGGTCAGCGTCAGTTTAACCTGTATTTTCCCGATGAAGATATTCAAGGTAAAAAGGGATTTTCCTGTAATGAAGGCAAAAAACCTAGCACTCTTGAGTCATTCCTCATCGATGAACGCAAAACTACTCTTGATTTGCTCGTCTATGGCTTGGTTCAGCGCTTGAATGGTCAAAAATGGCTAGGTAGAAATTAGTTAGTTGTCAGTTTTCCAGAGTCATAGTCCTTGATGCTTGACTTTTGACCCCTTACAACTCATGAAAATAGTAGGTGACGGCTCCAGTATTGGTGTCGTTATCTATTTTCACATAACCTGATTTATACATTTCCTTAAGCACAGTTTCCACTTCCGCAAAGCCGGCTCCTGTGGCTTTCACACCTTGAGTGACGGTTAGTTTACCACCGTTGTTTTCTGCTGCGGCGATGAGTTTCATCATCAGTTCGTTACCGCTGGGGCGATGAACTTGGGCGGCGACTACAGCCTGATTTAGCGGTACACCCAAGGGAGACAAACCAGCTTGTAACCTGAGTTTTTGTTCGTATTCGTCAACCATACCAGGGATAATTAACAGATCCACAAATTGACCTATACCGAAAACACCAAAGGTACAAAGCCATAGCACACCCGTCCCGATCTTACCGTTGTACAGGCGGTGTAATCCGCCAATGCCGAAAAACCAGGCTGCACACAAGATATAGGAGACAAAAAGCCGGTCTTTTTTGCTGTTGTTTTCAAGATTCATCTTGTTTTTGACCCCTTGGATTTGCGCTTGTGATCTGTGACGGTTTGCTGATGCTGTTTTGTTTCATTTTAGCTTGTGGTTAACTACCGATTTTCAGAGATCGATTCCGCAAAAACGAAAGTATTGTTGCAACTCTTAACGTAACACGAACAAATTTTGTCACTAGAGCTTGGTAAACTGAATTTCATACAAATAGTTATTGTCCTCTAGCTGCGCCTTGTGAGAGCATAAACCTTGGCTTTCTAGTGTACTCAAGATAAGAAAGACAAAAGAGCGATCAAGACATGGTAGATTCCTTAAAAAAACCAGGCTTTGAAGAATTGCGTCCAGGAATTAAAGTCCCGGCGAAAGAAACCCTATTAACACCCCGGTTTTATACCACCGATTTTGATGAAATGGCGCGGATGGATATTTCCGTCAACGAAGACGAGTTAAAAGCCATCCTAGAAGAGTTTCGTGTTGACTACAACCGCCATCATTTTGTTCGGGATGCTGAATTTGAACAATCCTGGGATCATATTGACGGGGAAACTCGCCAATTGTTCGTGGAATTTCTCGAACGTTCCTGTACGGCTGAGTTTTCAGGCTTTTTGCTGTACAAAGAACTCGGACGCCGTTTAAAGGACAAAAGCCCGCTTTTGGCAGAGTGCTTTAACCTGATGTCACGGGATGAAGCGCGTCATGCTGGCTTCTTGAACAAGGCGATGTCAGACTTTAATCTGTCTCTAGATTTAGGGTTTTTGACTAAGAGTCGCGACTATACCTTCTTTAAGCCAAAATTCATCTTCTACGCCACTTATCTTTCCGAAAAAATCGGTTATTGGCGCTATATCACCATTTATCGTCATTTAGAAGCTAATCCTGAAGACCGGATTTATCCGATTTTCCGGTTCTTTGAAAATTGGTGTCAAGACGAAAATCGTCACGGCGATTTCTTTGATGCGGTGATGAAAGCCCAACCCCAAATATTGAATGATTGGAAAGCAAAACTGTGGAGTCGCTTCTTTTTGTTGTCAGTATTTGCCACAATGTATCTCAATGATATCCAACGGAAAGATTTTTATGCCTCCATTGGCTTGGATGCGCGGGAATATGACATTTACGTGATTCAGAAGACCAATGAAACCGCAGGACGAGTCTTTCCGTTGATGCTGGATGTAGATAATCCAGAATTCTATCAGCGGTTGGATATTTGTGTCAATAAAATGGCAAAATTAGCAGCGATCGCTAACTCCAAAACTCCCAAATTCCTGCAATCATTTCAGAAACTGCCAATTTTAGCCTCTATGGGTTGGCAGTTACTCCGGCTGTACCTCATGAAACCAATTGATACTCTTTCTACTCAAGGCCTAGCCCGCTAAGTTATAACAGTTTTGCGAAAGCTTTAGTGGTTCTGTTGCATACAGAGCCACTTTTTTTGTGTCAAAAAAATGTGTTCTAAGCTACTATTTTTTCGTATTAAATATTACCCCAAGGGGTACTGTTATCTCAAAGGTGAGTTAGTTAAATTGAATACGTACTGAACAGGTAAATATATGACCCTTGTTTCCACCTTTGAACTGCTAACAAAACCCATTGCACCTGCTGGTTCTGGCCCAGCAATTGTAGCTCGCACCGTTGTCCAAGGTTACTTTTTAACAATAGCCAATACTAGTAACTTTAATGTAACCGTGAAACTGCTATTTACTGCAACCTCTACCACGCAGGAATTAAATCAGTTAATCACAGACACAGTGACTATTAAAGATGTCACAGGTACTAACATCTTTGGAGATGTTACCGCTGTTCCCGGACAGCCTCAACAATTCATCTATACTCTGAGTATTCCGGCGACTGATACCGCTCTGGTAACTTTACTACCCGATCTTACCAATGCGAACGTCTTAGCAGCTAAAAATCTAGAAATTCGTGGCTATGTAGACATCTCCTTAACTTCTCCCTTTAGCCCAGCTACTGTTGACTTGCTATTGACACCTGAACATAGAGGTACATTCCTACCCCAAAACTTAGCCGCTCCCAATCCTGACTTCGATCAATTGGCGTATGCACTACCCACAGCTAATGGTGGTAGCAAATTCACCTTAGTCGGTCCAGCTAAACCTAGCAAAGAACTAAAGGTAGAAATTAAAGAAATTAAAGAAATTAAAGAGTTTAAGGAAATTGAGAAAAATCAGCTCAAAGAGATTGAAACCAAAAACGTCCCTGAACTTCCAGATCCCAAGGTAGCGGAAACAGCGCCAGTGCAAAATCCCGCTACACCTGTGTCCACTGGTGTACAGCAGATACTCGGTTTGATGGCTCAACGCCTTGATGATCTAGAATTGCGTGCGGTAAATGGTCAATCCTTCATCCAGCCCCAAGAACGCCCCAGCGTTGGCGAACAAGTAGTTAATCAACCAAGGAATTAAGACTCATGTTTGTAGTTGTCGCCAGTCGTCATGACAAAGCCGCTGCGGCGCTGGTTACTCGTTGGGCGGCTAATGGCGCCAGTCTGATGACATGTGAAGATATGTCAGTTGCTGGATGGCGACACTACCTGAATGCTACTGGGGGAGATGGGGAGGAACTTTCACCCCATCAATCCCTACACAAGCAGGATTCTACGGCTGTAGTGGGTGGAAAGGTGGTTGCTGTGGAACAGATTACCGGCGTCCTCAATCGCCTACCCTTTGTGGTTGAGCAGGAAATTTTCCACATCGTCCCCGAAGATCGGGCTTACGTGGCGATGGAAATGAATGCATTTCTGACTTCTTGGCTGTCTCATCTGAAATGTCCGGTATTGAATCGACCGACACCATCATATTTATTGGGGCCTTGCTGGCGAGCTGAACAGTGGATTTATACCGCAGCCCAATTAGGTATTCCAGTCCGTCCAACGCGGCGACAGATTGGACTTGCCGTGAATGTTTTGCCCCAAGTTCTGGAAAAAACCGCCGTAGCAGTGACAGTAGTAGGCGATCGCACTTTAGGTAATGTTGACCCAATTTTAGCACGTCATGCCCGACACCTCGCCGATGCTGCCAAAGTTGACCTGTTGACAGTTTATTTTACTACTAGCGAAGCCAACGCAGATTTTGTGTATGCTGACCTGTGGACTGATATTTCTGCACCGGATATAGCCGATGCCATATTTGAGTATTTGAGTGGAGGTGTGATAAAATGCTGATTTTGTTGTGGGGTATTGTCGAAGAATCCCCTTTAGCAGCAGTTCACTCAGAACTAACTCGTCTTGGCATACCCACAGTATTTCTCGACCAACGGGATGTCTTAGAAACAGAAATCTATCTGGCTGTAGGTAATAGGATTGAAGGTCAAATTCGTACTTGGTATCAAAAAATTGACTTTAGTGAAATTACCGCTGCCTATTTGCGCCCCTATGACTCCCGCCGCCTACCGCAAATTGCGACTGCAGGTGTGAATAGTCCAGCTTGGCAACATGCGATCGCTGTTGATGATGCCTTGATGTGTTGGTCTGAAATTACACCAGCCTTGATTATCAACCGCCCCTCAGCGATGGCGCTTAATGGCTCTAAACCTTATCAGCTAGAGCAAATTCGCTCCCTGGGCTTTAAAGTTCCGGAAACTTTGGTAACAACAGACCCCGCATCTGTGCGAGCTTTTTGGCAACAACACGGTAGTGTAATTTACAAATCAGTCAGTGGTATCCGCAGCAAAGTTTCCCGTTTGGGTACTGAACATTTTGAACGGCTAGCGAGTGTTTCTTGGTGTCCGACGCAGTTTCAACAGTACATACCCGGAACAGATTATCGCGTTCATGTAGTTGGGAATGAAGTTTTTGCTAGTAAAGTGATTTCCCAAGCTGATGACTACCGCTATGCATCACAGGAGAATGAAACTACAGAGATTCGCGCCTCCGAGATTCCGGAAGCCGTGGCAGAACGTTGTCGGGTAATGGTAAAAGCTATGGGTTTACCTGTATGCGGTATCGATTTACGCCAGACACCTGATAATGAATGGTATTGCTTTGAGGTTAATCCTTCGCCGGGATTTTCTTACTATCAACAAGCTACAGGTCAACCAATTAGTACTGCGATCGCCCATTTGTTAGCAAGGGGTTTGTAGTCAGCGATAAATCGCTTTTGAAAGCACTAAAGTGCTGACTACGAATTTCCACAAGCCATATTACAGCTATTTTCAAGTAAATAGACCACATTTGTTGTAGGGAACAGTGCTGTGCCCTGAGAGTGTGGTTCAACTACGTGAAAACTGCTGTAAATTTACAAAACCGAGTCAAAAATTTGTTGCGCGGTCAAGTTTAGCTGTAAGAAGGTGGGGGAGACTATCAAGTCATTATTACGGAATGGAATCATTTGATATTCCCCGTCAATTAATTCGCAGACAAAAATAGTTGGTTGTTTGGGATTACCAATAAATTTGCGCCCACCCAACGCCCCATAGTCCACAATCCAATATTCGGGAATACCCATTTCTACCCTTCGGGAAGGGCTTCGCCCAACATAATCTCCGAATTTGTCATGGTAGTCGTCACGCCAGTTACTTGAAACAACTTCGACAACTAAGGGTACCGTTTCGGGGTAAATAACGGTTGATTGTTTTTTCCAAAATGGTTCATTTTTTAAGTTGTCACGATTGATCACCATGACATCAGGTATAAAAGCCGATTCGGCGTGGGGTGTTTTAACTAATCCTGATTTAGGGATGCGGTAAGGTAATTGGCACCGCTCAAATTCAGCCGCGATTTTTTGGGTTAAAAAACCTACAACATCTTCATGGTCGCCAGTTGGTGGCGTCATCTCGATAATTACTCCATTATGTAGTTCGTACCGTAGTGTTGCATTTTCTGGATACCATTCAATGAATTCATCAAAGGTAACTAGTTTTTGGATGGGTAGGGTTTGAGTCATAACGTGCAATGCATTTCTTTCTTAAAATGTATCGTGTAGTATATGTTTCGGGAGCGCACATTTTCAGCATCTGTAGGGTGGGCAATGCCCACCGGATCATGGTTTTGGTGGGCATTGCCTGACAAATAAAAAAAACATCCAACTTTTCCTGTGGGATGGGCGTCTCGCCCGCTCGTGGCTAAGAGCTGGATGTCCACCCCACAAGATGGAATAATTTATTTCTTGCTAATTCTTATAGCGGTTATCGGTTGAGTCCAATACACTCGTAAGGGCACGGCACTGCCGTGCCCCTACACGCGACGATATAATTTTGTATTGCATCCAACTGAGAAGCGCTATAACACTCTTGATTATTTGTATTCTAACGTCCGTAAAGTCTGTCGTTAGATCCGTAAAGTCTGTCGTTAGATCCGCAAAGTCTGTCGTTAGATCTGTAAAGTCTGTCGTTAGATCTGTAAAGTCTGTCGTTAGATCTGTAAAGTCTGTCGTTAGATCTGTAAAGTTTGTCGTTACCTCGAAAGTTACAGAAATTAGCAAGTAAAAATACCACGATGTATTGACTTCAGTAATAACTGATTGTGACAGTTCGAGGTGCGGAATGTGGGTTATGTATATCTAAAATATAGTCTGTTATATTTACTCACAGGATTTTAGTGCATTCCACAAGATGAAACCAAAAAAACACCCTAATACTAGTGTAATTAGGGTATTGTCTGCTGTGAAAACTAAGATTTTTTTATTAATCTGCGTTTTTATCATGAGCGCTTTTGGTGTTCTGTTATCAAATTGGTTGATGACAAGCCAAACAGCTTTTGCGAAGGTTGATTTGTTGCAATCTGCTCCTACTCAACCACTAGGGTATTACGACTATTTTGGTAAACTGCTGAGTCCTCAAGAAGCTGCAGAAATAGTTGTTAAAAAAGGACTTGACCCGAATGACCCCATTTCTTATCAGCGGGTAGGGGCTGTTAAAATTACCCAGGAATTAATCGCTCAAGGCGAAAATATATTCTTCAACCATAAGATTGGCGACACATTTGGTTTGCAAGGTGTATTCGGTCTTGGACAAGGCTCTGCTCTTCTTGCAGAAGAATATGCCATAGCAGTTTCTAATTTGCAAGGTCAGCCAACGAACAACTTACAAATTACTCTCTTGAAGGATATCCCCTTAGGTAGTCGGACTTTTCTCAAAGGAACTGTCATTAATACAGGCTTAAAAGTGGACAAGGGAGGGAATATTGTAGGAAGTGCGCCTAATGGTAACATTACCTGTGCAATTTGTCATGTAACTCTTTCCAAAGAAGGTAAACTTCTTCCGGGAGTTCCAAATAGTGAACTTGCCTTTCCCTTTCTTCTTGCCTTAGCACCAAATTCGGCTTCGGCGTTTGCGCGGGCAAAATTCAACCCCCTAGACCCACAATATCAAGGTAATGGCAAAACTATTATTGATAGTAAAGGTAATTTAGTCAAATTACCAGATCCGGAAAAGTTTGAAAAAGCTTTTGATGATGCCTTACTAGGTTTACCTTCTGGTAATTTCGAGAGTTCGCCAGATGGCATTAATAACACCACCCAAATTCCCAGTTTATTCACATTTAAAAGTCAGCCTTATGGTGCAGATGGTGCTGCGTCCTTTGGCCCCTTTGGGGGACTAACTTCTCTCACCAGCGCTGTCCATTCTTCAGAAATTAACTTGTTAGCAGCTGCTCAATTAAGTTCAAAAACTCTTGGTATTGATCCTGAAGTTTATATTGGTACATTTCTGCAAAATGCCGCCGTTAAGAGCCTCCGGTTACCAGAAGGACCTCCGGTAAAACCCTCTGAGTGGCTGCGGGGAGTAATTGCACCCAATCCTACACAAGCAGAATTAGAAGACCAAATTCCTACTCCTGGTACAGGAACTTATCCAAATTTACAACCTAGTGTGTTTACTTTCAACGGTTTGGTTTTCAGCCCCAATACTGGAAATCCCAACGATATCGCCAGTGGCCCTTTCTTATTTGCTGACAACGCCATGTCTGCTTTCCAAAATAGCTTAGTACCACCTGCTAACAAGACTCCGGAAAACTGGCAAGCGTTGAATAGCAATTCTGTCAAGCGGGGGGCAAAAGTATTTGAGAAAGCAAATTGTGCAACTTGCCATATTGCACCCTTCTTCACCGACAACAAAATTCATCCACTCGATGAAATACGTACTAATCCAGCCCGCGCCCAGTCTCACCTGGCACTGAATAAATTGTTAGTGCCACCCAAGTTATACACTTTGAACACTCCTGTTCCTATACCTGCTAACGCTGAAGTACCTCGATGTACCAACTCAGGGTATTTCCGATACTCCCACAACTCTACCCAAAGGTATATTGCCCAAAGGTGGTTACAAAACTACTCCCTTGCGTGGTCTTTACTTAAGCGCACCATATTTGCATGATGGTGGTGTTGCTGTACGGGCAGGAAGTTTGAAAGTTGACTCAAATGGTAACTTCAAGGTTGTTGACAAGAGTGGGTTAGGGCTAACTGGTAGTCTCAGTCAAGGCATACCTGCCGATGCTGCTAGCAGCTTGCGTGCCTTAGTTGATCGTGAACTTCGTGCGTTAGTTATCAAAGCCAATAAAGCTAATCCTGGATTAGTGTTGAGTAACCTTGATGGCACAGGTCATGATTTCTATGTAGATAGTGCCGCTGGGTTTAATCCAAGTGAACAAACAGACCTGATTAATTTCTTACTAGCACTTGATGATGATCCTGGAAGTTTCTAATTGTCACTTGATCCCGCGCTAACTTCGGTTAAGAGTTGCGTTCAAATATCTTACTTTGTAGTCAGGACTTTAGTCCTCAAAGATCAGGACTAAAGTCCTGACTACGAATTTATTTATCCTTGCTTTAGGCAAATTACCAATTCCTAGCAGCGCCCTCAGCCCTGGTGTAAATGTTGATATTGAGGCTGTCGCAACTCGTTCTTTAGGCGGACGTTCTGCCAACCAAAGCATTAACTGGCAAGGTGCAATTCGCGGGACGAGATAGTTGTTATTTAGCGCTAAAGCGCTACTACAAACCACTGGATCTTTTGCTATCTGAGACAATTTGAACGAGTAGATATCCCATAATGTCTAATAACTGATCCAGCATAATGCCAATGATAAAAATCAAGAAAATTGGCTGAATCATGTAATTAATATTGCCAGCTTTATAAGCATCCCACACTAGAAAACCTAATCCTCTCGGTCCGATTAACATTTCTATGGTAATAACTGTAAACCATGCTACCAAAATTCCCACTTTCAGGGCATGAAATAAGTGAAAAATCGCGGCTCGAAAGTTCCTACCCTGTCTGTAAAAATGGCGCATTCCTATGGCCGTATTCACGATAATCGACCAAAGAGTCCCCAGAAAAATGATGATTACGGTGGCAAATTCGCTCTCTTTAAATACGATGAGCGCAATGGGTAGCAAGACTACAGGCGGGATACTATGGGGTAACTGAAATATCCGTCTGAATACCTGATAAACCATCTGATTTAGGCCTATGAGATATCCAATAAAACTCCCCAAAACAGCGGCTGGAATGTAACCGACAAATAACCTTTGTAGGCTAGCTAAAACGTCTAAAAATATACTGGGTTCCATGCCTCAGGTGCTTATTGGAACTGGAGAAGGCTGCCAGCGATAAGTCACAAAGTGAATGATCAAGTTATGATAATCAGAGGATGTGTAAATCCCCTTAAATAAAATTTATCAGAAGATATTAGTTTAATTAGAAAATTAAATAAAATTTCCAGAATTCGCCTTGTGACAGTCGTGATATCAGGTTCGGTTAAACACTTATAAAACCCGGAAAACCCCACCCCGCCAAAGCTGTGCTTTGTCTCCCCTCAGAGCAAGCGAAGAGGGGTGCAATGATTGTGGGAATCATAACTAATTATGCGAACTTGATATAGAAATCATATGTGATTTCTGAACAAATTTCAGTATCTGTAGGGTGGGCATTGCCCACCCTACTACGTATATTTCAAAAATAAAATAGTATCCCTATATGAGGTACTTATTTCCCCAAATTACGTTTCATTTGTTCTAATTCATCTTGAGTTTCCCAACGGCGAAACTTGTCTTCTAAGTCGTCAAAGCTACCAGAATAACTGCTAGTGGGATTGGACCAGCCATTGGTTTCTAAGCGTTGTTGAGTTTGAGCTTTAGCACGGGCTGTCTGCGCTTCGGCTGCTTTGGTTTGCACCTCCTGTCGTCGCAGCTGAATTTTTTGCAGTAGTGCTTGAGATTGTTCTAGCCGTTCTTTTAGCCCTTGCATATGTCCCCAGCGCTGGTTTCCTTCACGCAATAGGGTGGCTTCTCTGGCTTGGGCTGCAGTTGCCAAATCTTCTCTACCAGCGGCTTTCGCCTTTTGAACACGGATGTGCCAACGCTGAATTTCTTGAGCTGTGGAGAGGATTTCCTCTTGCGATCGCTTTTCTTGTAATTGTAAATCTGCAATCAATTTTAATGTGTCTTCTTCTTGCTCCCGCAGCTGTTCTAACAGCGCTTCTAATTCCAAATGAGGATTATTACGCAAGAATTCTTCTAAGCGGTTTTCCAAAAACCGACTGAAATCATCAAATAAGCCCACTGTTAGAACTCCAGAGTCAGGGTATGATTTTATTGTAGTGGACTAGGGGCTAGGGTCTAGGAACTAGTATTTTTTACTTCTGCTGGCGACTGAGCCATCAAAATAACATCTAGCGGGAGATTTTTTGGGGAATTATGAAACTTAAGCTTGTAGTTAATTTCAACAATTAATTGAGTTAAAAAATATGCCTTTAATTTTACAACGTAGGTTAACTATTGCCGCCTTGACTATACTAGTCGGCTTAGGTGTGGTAACTTCTTCTGTATCAATATTCGCCGCATCACCGCAACAATCAACGTTAAATCAGCGACCACGATTTAAAAATTATCCAGCAGATGCAGTATTTAAGGATACACCTGCTACGCCAATCGCTAACACTGAAGAACTGAAGAATTACGAAGAAGCACTGAAAGCTGCTGCCAAAAAAGGTACAAATTTTGCCGGACACTATGCGATCGCCGATCATCTAAATCGGGCTATGGGTGGCGTAGACACGGCGGCGATTATCGATCTCCAGACTGGTAAGGTTTATCTACCCCCGCAACTTCAAGGCTATCATGACCAGCGCGGTGCTGGATATACTCCCCCAAGGCCTGATGGTGGGTTACGTTACCGTGCCAATAGCAAGTTACTGATAATTATCGGTGAAGCAGCGGGCAAGGATGGACAAAAGGGTGTAGGACGTTTCTACTATAAATGGGAAAATAATCAATTACAATTCCTATACTTTATCTCTTCCCCTTATAAGTCTCAGTAAAATTGCTTTTTACCCTTGGTGCCAGCAAACTCACAATTATAGTCCGCTAATGATGATTTGATTTTTTTGCAGTATCGTGTGATCGTTTTTTGTTTAATTTAAACAGATAAAATTCAAACAAAAGCGGTGATTTTGATATGCGATACAAAGTCAAGTTAAATAAAACCAATATCGGCTATGCTATTTGGTGTCCTGCTTTACCAGGATGTTGGACTCTGGGTGAAACAGAAGAAGAGGCTTTAGAAAATATCAAAGATGCGATTAAAGACTATCTTACAACTATGGATGACGTGAATAAAAACGCTGAGTTACGTTATGTAGAAGTCAGATAATCTATCCCCAGTTCCAGATATTAATCACCTTTGTTTATGCAAATTGTGCTATAGTATATATCAAGTACGACAAGGTGCCCCGAACAGCACGGGGAGTTATGGCGCGGTTGAGATACCGTGCGCCTGTTGTCTGAAATCATCGATATAGCGGTTCTTAGTTGAATGATGTACAAGAACCCCACCCCCAACCCCCTCCCCGCAAGCGAGGAGGGGGCTATGATGTACCTCACTAGACTCGAAAACGCTATAGCAATTAAAATTTTCATGCATAATTTACAGTGGTGTCACCCAATAGGTAATCCCTCTGACAACTTTATTTTTAAACCCAAATAGAGGTAACTTATCTGCAGTTAAACCCACATAAGTCCAATGTGGAACATCATTTTCTACAGTCTGAAACCAGCCATTTTCATTTAACACCTTTCTCTGCTGTGGAGTTGATATGCGTAAATCAATTGCTAATCCCCAGAGATGTTGTGATGTTCCTGGTGGCGCAACTAAACCGAGAATTTTTGTTTCCTTACCCTGACGCACTCTTTCTAAAGTTTGATTATTAGCGTATTTTTGCCAAAATCTTAAATTTGTGGCATAAGTGCGAGTGCAATCACCAGTACCATAACCAGATTTGAGAGGAATATTTTGCAGAGTACGCGCTTTATTTAAAGCATCCGCTGCTGTTTTTTGTAAATAACAATCACGAGTCCCATTAACTTGAACCATTGTCAGGGTAGATTGAAATTGTTGGGTTTCCACCTCGTTGTTCAAAATAACTTTTTGTGGAAGTTTAATTTCTGGTTCTTGATTTACAAATACTGCCCCATATGCACGAAGTAAAATAT